>NZ_MAJV01000036.1:0-110769 GCF_001691065.1 Aliivibrio sp. 1S128
TCGGCCACCGTTACGGTGCCCGCATCCGCTGATGTATCGACCGTTGCGCTGTCGCTGCCTTCTACTGACGTGTTGCCATACTGATCGCTTAACGTCGCCGTCACCTCGATTTCATTGCCTTCGCCTGGGCTTGGGAACGTCGTCGTCACATTGCCTGCACTGATATCTTCTGCCTCCAACACGATTAACGTGCTGGTGGTTCCGTTGCTTACGGTGATCGTGTCACCCGCCACCGCGCCCGCTGGTAACGTCACTTTCACATCAATGTCACCACTTAACTCTGCGTTATTGATCACACCATCATCGTTACTATCTCCGATGATTTCAACCACAGGCGCCGCGTTGTTCTCGCCCGCTAACGTATCGACTTCAAAGCTTGATTTATTAGATTGTGGACCCAAATCCCCATTTTGATCTTCAATGTCAGCACTAAGCTCATACTTGCCATCAATTGGTCTCGGTATCGTTATTTCAACTTTTCCGTCCGTGATATCATTTTCTGTAATTAAATGTTTGCCAACGACAGTATTTTTATCATCGCGTAATTCAAGAAAGTCACCCACACTAGTACCGGCAGGAAGCATAATTTCTACTTGAATACCATCAGCAGCATTTGTTTCATTAATTACTCCATTTTCATCAACTTCTCTAATAGAAATACTTGGAGCTATTTTTCTTACGCTATTAAATTCAGGAAACTCAAAACCACCAGTGTCTTTAAAAGTTTTATATTGTTCTAGCAGAGTTAAACTTTGTGTTCTTGATAAACCAATAGCCTCTAATGAAGAGGTATCAAAATCAGTTTCTGCAATCGTACTTTTACCGATACGCTCAATCTCAGTAGAAGCAGTTAAACTTGAACCAGATTCTTCCCCTGCAGCTGGAGCTTCTGAAATCAAACTAGGGTCTTCACCATTAGATATAGCTTCAAGAATTTCATTAATATTGTTTTTTTCAGGCAGATCAGAAAGCTCTACGGAAATGGCACCAGATTCATTTTCTACAATTATTTCACCAGGTAATACCTTTTCACCTTCATTAATCAATTTTAGGTTACCGTTTCTATCGATAATAATTATTTTTTCTGATGCAATTAAAGCCATGACATTGATTCCCAAATCCATTTATAAACAAATATTATTTATTGAAGCCACATTAGACATTATAGTTATTAATTTATCATATACGCAACAAATCAGCCACATAACAAAAGACAAAAATAACGAAAGAAAAGTGTCTATACTTATAACTTATAACTTATAACTTATATAAAAAGTTTATACTGAATCACAAAAAGTAACGATTACCTCTATGATGTTCAGTGTAACAATTTGAATAATTAGGAATAAATCAAATAAACCGAATAAAAAGCCACAAAAATCTTATATCTAAGACCTTTTATCCTATTATTGATACAGAAGTTTAAAAACTTGGCCAAATTAATGATTTATCATTAAATAAACTGCTAACTGCTCAATGTTTCAATAAGTTAAACTTTGCTTTTTAAATTAATATCACGTAGCATTTATTCTATAAATGCCGTACAAAAAAAACACATAATAATGACATTTCACTCATTACTAACTAGATAATATTAATACCATGCTCATTTTATCGCTGAAGGTACGATGATTTAGGAGAAACACTTTGAAATGGATGAAACTTGCAACTTACAGCAGCTTGCTAGTTTTGAGCGTATCAACTCAAGCTCAAACATTAGAGCAAGCAATATCACAAACACTAACAACAAACCCAGAAGTAAAAAAAGCATATAACTCATACTTGAGTTTTGTTGCTGATAGCGATAGCATTTCAGGGAATTATCTACCATCAATAGATTTAGATGCAGGTATTGGCTATGAACAAATCAATCCTGTCAGTGGTAACGATACGGATTTAACACGTAAAGATGCAACTCTATCTTTAACCCAGTTAATTTGGGATGGTTCAAATACAATTAATGATATGGATAGAACGGATGCAGAAGCCGAATCCGCTCGATTACAATTAATATCTTTATCAGAAAATAAAGCACTAGATGTGTCACAAGTTTACTTAGATGCAGTCAAAGCAACTGAAGTTCTTGCACTTTCAGAAAGTAATCTTGCGATACACAAGAAAATTTATAAAGACATAAAAAGAAGGGCTGACTCAGGTGTCGGTTCAACTGCTGACGTATCTCAAATAGAAGCACGTATCGCTAGAGCTCATGGTAATTTACTTGCGGCTCAAAACAACTTATTTGATACACATACAGTGTTTACACAAATTGTAGGTTCTCCTCCTCAAGCTCTCATTTATCCTCGCGCTGATGCCAATACTCTTCCTTTAAGTTTACAAGAAGGTATCGAAAGGGCTTATGAACACCACCCTGTGATTTTAACTGCTCAATCAGACATACAAGCAGCGAAATACCAATATGCACAATCCAAAAGCACAAACTACCCCACTTTTTCTTTTGAAGCAGCACAAACATGGCGAGATGATGCTGGTGGTATAGAAGGAAACAGTGATGAATTTTCTGCAATGGTACGTATGCGTTACAATCTATATAACGGTGGTAGTGATAGTGCACTATCAGACAAAAGTGCGTATCAATTAAATATGGCCAAAGATTTACGCGATAGCGCTTATCGTAACGTTGAAGAAGGATTTCGCCTTTCTTGGAGTGCGCTAGATTTAACATTACAACAAAAAGAGTTTTTAGCTGATCACGTAGATGCAGCTTCAGACACTGTTATTGCGTATGAAAAACAATATCGTATAGGGAAACGTACTTTACTTGATTTATTAAACACTGAAAATGAATTATTTGAAGCCCGTAAATCTTATCTAGACGCTCATTATTCTGAACAATTTGCAAAATACCGAGTACTACATGCTACTGGTACATTAATTCCATCACTACTCATTGATACCCCAAAAGAATGGGATTCAAAAAAATCTAAAGAAGAGGAGAAATAAGTATGAAAAAGTCTATTTACCCCGTTCTTATGATCACTCTTTTTTTAACTGCTTGTGTTTCTGGTGATAGAGACTACATTGAGACACCTAAATCAGATCAAATTGCAAACTTAAAGGATGCTGATTACGATGGTGTTATTAATGCTAGAGATATTTGCCCAGGAACACCACGTGGTGCAGAAATAGATAATGATGGTTGCGCTGAATATGTAGAACATTCAGATAAAAAGGAATTAAAAATTCTTTTTGCTAATGACTCTTCTGAAATCTCTCCTATTTTTAAATCAGAAATCAGAACGATGGCTGAATTTCTTATTGAATATAAAGAAGCATCAATTCAATTACAAGGTTTTGCAAGTCAACAAGGTAACGCTGAATATAATATTCGCTTATCGGAATTACGAGCATCTTCCGTTCGTGTGGCTTTAATCGAATATGGTGTTGAACCAAATAGAATTGAAACGGTAGGATTTGGGGATACATTATTAACTGCAAAGGGAGATTCTGCAGTGAGTCACGCTTTAAACCGTCGAGTTGTTGCGACAGTAGTAGGTTTCAGAGGTGACGTTGTAAACGAGTGGAATATTTTTACACGTAAAAAGAAATAATGACTATCTGAAAATATAAAAATAGGCCGTTAATTAACGGCCTATTTTTTTATCTAAGTAAAGTTAACTAACTGCCCTTACCTTTCCCGTCTTCAACTCATCTAATACTTGACGCTTAGGACCATCTGCTATGATATGCCCTTTTTCCATTACAATAATACGGTCAACAACATCAAGCATAGATGTCTTATGCGTAATAAGGATTAATGTCTCTGATGGTTTTAAATGAGATAACTGATTCTTAAACAACATCTCTGAGCGATTATCCATACTACTGGTAGGTTCATCTAACAATAAAACAGGAGGGCGACCAATCAGAGCTCGAGCAATAGCAACAGATTGACGTTGGCCTCCTGAAAGTAATAAGCCCCCTTCACCGACTTGACGCTCAAGGCCAGCAGGATCCTGCTGTGTAAATGCAGTTACGCCAGCGCGATTAGCTGCGTCCATCATTTCAGCATCATCGGAGAGTTCTCGACCTAAGATAATGTTCTCTCTAATTGAACCATAAAACAGCGTAATATCTTGTGGGACACAGCCTATATTACGTCGTACGTCAACATGATGAAGCTGGGATATGTCAGTATCATCTATTCTAACAGAGCCCTCTGTCGCTTGATAAAGCCCCATAATTAGGCGTTCTAATGTCGTTTTACCCGAACCAATTCGACCAATAATTGCTACTTTTTCTCCAGGATTAATCGTAAGACTAATATCTCGAACTGCGGAAACTTGGGATTCAGGATAATTAAAATTAACTTTATC
The DNA here is from genome assembly GCF_001691065.1 of Aliivibrio sp. 1S128. Classification (NCBI taxonomy): domain Bacteria; kingdom Pseudomonadati; phylum Pseudomonadota; class Gammaproteobacteria; order Vibrionales; family Vibrionaceae; genus Aliivibrio; species Aliivibrio sp. 1S128. The sequence continues at coordinate 4,338 of NZ_MAJV01000036.1, forward strand.
TAATTCAATTTTTCCTTGAAGAATAGGCCTGTGAATATAACGTTTACCTTCTTCTTGTTCATCAGGCATCTCCATTAATTTTTCAATGATCGTCATTGACGATTTGGCCTGATTGTAACGTGTCGACAATAGCGATATTTGAACTAATGGGCCAATGGCTTTACCGCTTAACATAGTAGATGCAATTAAGGCTCCCATCGTTAAATCACCATTTGCTATTAAATAAACACCAACAATGATCATTCCAATATTAACGGCCTGTTGTACAAACCCAGCCATATTCTGAATTGAGTCAGTAATGCGCCGACTTTTAATACTCCAATTCGAAATATGGGTAACGGCTTCTTCCCATTTATATTGAAATTGGCTCTGGGCATTAAAGATCTTTAATGTTTCTAACCCAACTAAGCTTTCAATCAAATTCGCATATTTCTGTGAAGCCAGACGAGAACCTTCTTCTATCGTTTTCTTTAAAGGCCCTTGAATAATAGCGGCATGTATCAATAACAAGATGATCCCTACGATAGGAACAAGAACAATTGGCCCTCCAATAAGATAAATTACAAATAAGAAAAGCAAAGCAAATGGCAAATCAATTAGTGCAGCAATCGTTGCTGAAGTAAAAAACTCTCTAATTGATTCAAATTCTTGAAGATGTCGAGCAAAAGCACCAACCGAAGGGGGTTTGGCTTCCATTCTAATCCCTAAGACTTTCTGAAATAACTTAGATGAAATTAATACATCTGACTTTTTACCTGCAACATCAATAAAATACCCTCGAATATATTTCAAAATAAAGTCGAAAATAAAGACAACAAAAATACCAGAGGCTAATACCCATAAAGATTCAAAGGCTAAATTTGGTACTACTTTATCGTACACTAATCGAGTAAACATAGGTGTAGCAATGGCAAAAATATTAATTAAAATAGAAGCAATCAAAACATCTCGATAAATATGTTTTGATTCAAATAAAGTACTCCAAAACCAATGACCTTCACGTTTCTTCAATATCTCAGGAGAGCGGTCATCATATCTAAATTGTTTTTTTAATAAAAAATATCGTCCTGTATATTGTGAAGATAGTTCATCTATAGAGATCGATATTGGCATCATCCCTGAACTAGCAGTAATAATTTCTGCGTGTTCATTATCAGCGTCAAATCCAATTAATACGCACGACTCCCCGCCTTTTAGTAAAAGAACGGCAGGTAATACTAATTGAGGTATTGTTAATAACTCCCCTTGGTTTTCTTTGGCTACTAATCCACCTCTCTCTGCGGCTCGAGAAAAGAGAAAAGGCGTTAACTTACCATCCTGTAAAGGCAGCCCATTAATAAGTGCCTCAGGCGAATTCACTTGTCCGTAATAACGCCCTACATAACATAGTGAATGTAATAATGAATCTTTCATTTTATTCACCTTTTATTTTTTCATTTATAAAAAAACCTTGGAACACATCAATATTATGTTCTGATAATAATTCAAGTTGTTCTTTATTTTCTACTCGTGATGCGATGGTAATAATCCCTAAGTTTTTCGCCGTTCTTGAAATAGACGCTAAAATGTAGCGTTGTTTTTCATCATCTAATTGATGAGTAAACAGATAGTCTAATTTTACATATTTAGGCCTAAAGGTTTCTATATATTCTAATGATTCAAAATTTCGACCAAAATTATCTACACCAAATTCAGCACCAAATGCACGGATTACATTACATAATAAGGCAGCATGATCTTCATTTTCAATAAATGACGTTTCTTGGATCTCAAAATGCAGGAATGACGTTATCGATTTATTTTTCTTTAATACTTTAGTTAGCCAGCGTACAAAACTTGGATCTTCTATGCTTCCGTTCGCTAAGTTAATCGCCACTGGTTGAAGTATCTCTTTTGAAAGAATACGTTCAATCATGGTATTAATAACAAATCGATCAAACGATGAGGTTTCATTCAATTGCTCAAGAGCAAATAAATATTGATTTGCAGAATAACGTTGATTATCTTTCTCTATCGCAGAAAAGACTTCTTGATGAAAAACAGCCCCCGAGTTTGTTGTGGCTAGTTGTAATGTAAAGTCAAATAAGTGTTCATTTATTGCCTCATCAACAAACTGCTTCCACTCCTGCTTACCCATCAGTTCATGTTCACTTTCATCTGCAATATAACCAAACAATAATTCTGGGCTTGCATGAGCTTGTGTTAATGCATTATCTGCTAAAGATAATATCTCTGTCGTTGTTTTTCTTGATTCATTAAATACAACACCAAGATTCACATCAATAGGCGCCGTTGCTGTAGGATCCCCCTTGATATCTTGGGTATAGGCTATAATATTTTCAGCCGCTAATTTAAGTTCATTTTCTTCAAAATTTGGAAAGATAAAACCAAATTCATACGAATTTAATCGAGTTAAAATTACATTTGTTGATGGCAATGTAATTTTCAGTAAATCAGCAAGCTCTTTAACTTTTGCATCACCAGCGTCATACCCTTCTTCTTCATATACTTTATTTATAAAATTAACTTTAAATAGAGCAACCCCACCTTTACCTGATTCAGATAACCATGTATTTAATTGAGCCATAAAAAAAGCACGGTTGCCAAGCCCAGAAATAGGGTCAAGGTAAACCTTATCTCTTAACTTCTCAGCTTCTTTAGCTTGTGACTTAAAACTTTGTGCTATTTGTGATGACATAGAGTTTATCCCGATGATCACAGCTTCTAAATCTTTTGTCTTAGGCTTTGCTAATTCACGACTAAAATTATTCTCTGACACTTCCTTCATTTTCACAATAATTAACTGTAACGGAGATAATGCACGTCGAACAACAAAAGCGATAATTATAATGCCCAGTACTATAACAATGAAAAAAGTGGTCAATAGTTGCGTTAATGCATTCCATAACTGCAGATAAGCATATCCAGGATGGGTAACAATCTCGACTTCCGCTAGTTGTAACCAACCACTAGTAATAATTCGACTCTCTGAAATAGTCCTAAATAGATTCAGATCAGAAAACCACTTTGGTACTGCTTCTATTTTCAATGGATAAACACGAACAATTTCATCATTAGTACTAAACAACGTTAATCGTACGGCTGAATAATAACTGCCATCAAATAACGCGTTAATGACAGATTCTGCTGCCACTTTATCTTCATTTTCAAGATATGGGGCGAGAGCTAAACCAACCGTATTTATACTATTGTTTACTTCTGAGTGTTGTTGGTTCTCTAAAAATTTTTGAGTGTTCAAGAACTCAATGGAGAAGACAGAGATCATTAATATTAAAAAGACGGCTGTCATCCATGATACTAGCTGTTTATATAATGTCATTTCACTACTCATCATAATTTATAATTGGGTGATTCAATCTCAGGTCTTTATTTCTTGCTCGTAAATCATTCCATAAGCTTAACCTGGAAGATTGACCTGCCTGTTGTCCGTTTCCGTTACCTTTCATTAACCATAGATGTTGACCATTAAAACTATAAATAGGCAATAAATCGGTTCGCTCTGTAGCGGGTTTTATTTCTTTATCTATATTGTCCAAAATCAGTGGAACTGAAGATGGGGTTGGATAATATGCTAATACCATGTGGAACTGATTCAGCTCCAATGCTTTTAGATAAATTAATCTTAATTTTTTATCTGGCACACCAAGCTCTAATAAAGAAAAATACTTTGCAATTGTAAAATCCTCACAATCACCAGCATTACTTCCTAAGAATTCTAATGGTGTAGCCCAATAATCTTTTTTACCCCAAAGTTTAATATCATCAACAAAGTACAACTGGTTAAAAAATTGGTTAATGTTATCTAGTTTTTCTCTTTCTGTTTTATTGTTTAATTCAACAATTAACTCACGCCAAGTATTAACTCTTCTTGCCGCTCTTTCCCCGTACTCTTCTTTTACCGCTTTAATCAAAAAACTGTCTTGCTGAGTCAAAGCTGCCGTTGTTAAAGAGAGTATTATCAAGGGAATAATGAATAACCACTTAGTTCTCATTACTGATTCTCCTTATTTATACTCACTCCTTAAGCGCAGAGCCTTTAACTTGCATAATAGGTTTCAGTAAATAATCTAAAATACTTCTTTTCCCTGTAATTATATCTACTGATGTTGTCATACCTGGAATAATATAAAATTGTGTTTTCTCGATTAAATCATCTTGTGAAGTTCTAACTCTAACTAAATAAAAGCTATTCCCTTCTTCATCCTGAATAGTATCAGCACTGATATGCTCTAAAGTCCCTTGCAAACCACCATAACGTGTAAAATCATAAGCACTAAATTTAATAATTGCAGGAAGGCCCGGTCTTAAAAAAGCAATGTCTTGTGGCGCAATTTTAGCTTCAATCAATAACGTATCTTCTGTTGGAACAATCTCTATTAAATCCATACCAGGCTGAATAACACCACCGACGGTATTAATATAAATTTTCTTGATTGTTCCGGTTACTGGTGAAAGAACAATGGTTCGATTTACTTTATCTTTCAAGCCAACTTGTGACTCTGTTAATGCTGATAATTTATCTTGTATGCTGTTCAATTTTTCTTGTTGTTCAGATCGGAATTTAAGTGCTGCATCGATACGATTTAATATAGCTTCTTGAATGGTGGAAGTAAGTACTGGAATTTTCAATTCTGTGGAGGTTAACTCCCGCTTCGTATCATTAACTTGACGTTGTAATTTAAGTAATTCAATTCTAGGAACAACGCCTTCATCAGCTAAGGGCTTTGTTATATCAAATTCTTTTTTGGCTAATCTATAACTTGATTTTAAACTTCTCACCCGAGATTTTATTTCAATTAGATCTTGTTGCTTTTGTTTTACCTGTTGGTCAAATACATTAATTCGGTTTTTTAGATTATTCATATCCGCTTTGTATTCTGCCATTTGTCTTCTAACAACAACTGGATTTTCTTTAATAAAGTCTTCTTCAAATTTTAATTTATCTGTAGATAAGATTACCGACTCTTTCCAACGTTTCTTATTATTAATATCTTGAATTAAAATACTGTCCATTGATGCGGAGAGTTGCATTCCACTGGCAGTTAGATTAACCAACTGTTTTTTTCGTTCTCTAAAATCTGAACGGAAACGAGTATCATCAATCAATAATAATTGTTGCCCTTTAATTACTTGGTCACCTTCTTTAACTAGCATCTCTTTTACTAATCCTCCCTCAAGGTTTTGAACAACCTGTAATTGAGAGGAAGGAATAACCTTTCCTTGTCCAACGGTTACTTTATCTATTTCAGCCCAAGATGCCCAAGCAATAGCGATACAAAAGAAAAGAACTATAATCCATAAAAGGATTTTAGCGTTAGTTGGTGTATTAAGAAGTAAGGCTGCGGTTCGGTCATCAACAAAATCCAACTCTTCTTTTTTTAGATTATTAAACCCATTTTCATTCATTTCAATATCCCTAAACAACAGTCCAAATGAATAACATTCCTATTACATTAATATATAGCATTTTTGAATAACTCACTAGATTAATTGTTTTTTTTTAGGACCTTGATAACAATATGAGAAAAGGGGTTACGATTGGATTTACAGTGTAAATTGACTTAGGGGAGATCGATTTACACTGTAAATTGAGAGGGGTATTTTAGATACGATACATTACGATTTACACTGTAAATTGTGCATCAACACTTTGATTGATTCTCGAAGTTTCTTTTCCGCATTTTTACGACCTACTAAATTACATTTAGATATGACTTCCTGCCAACTTCGCACTTGAATAACCTTTGTAACAATTACACTCTTCTGCTCAAGAGATAACAATTTAACCGCAACAATGTTAGCTAATACAAACTTTCGTAGCTCGTATTGAATTAACTCAAAACCTAAACCACCGTGAATAAAAATAGTAAGACGTTTCAGCATCAGTGCGTTAATAGGCTCAATATTAGAAATGCCACCTAATAAACTTAATACTTCATTCACGTTCAAATCAGAGAAGGTTGACATTAATTGCTCAGGAAAAGATGCGCTGAAATAATCAGTGGCTACAGGTAACCAATTCTCGCTTATCTTTTTCAATGGTTTGATTGCTAACAATGAGTGGGTTCCACTTGCTTTATCTTTGCTTATTCCCAAGCGTACAAATGTGAAACCTAATGAATTCCAAAAATTATTTAGTTCAGTGACGGAGCCAAAGCTAGTACTAAGGTAGTCTACTGATGTTTTTAAATAACGGCTCTCAATAAATTTCATAAATTGAGTTCCAATACCATAATGCTGATAACCAACAGCAACAGCAATTCTCATTATTCGAATACTGCATTGAGCAGCAGGTTCATCAATGCATAATGTTTGAGTTAACGACACTGGAGCTAAATGCCCTTTAGGTCTTCTTTTTCCATATTGAATATCATGTATCAAACTGAAATCTAACCCGCCCTCTTTTGATACTAAAGAACAACAAAGTAAACGCTTTGAGTTTTTATCAATGCCTATCCAACAAGAAAGAGTCGGATCTGATAATAATGAAAACCAATCATTTGGCGATGTTTGATAATGAGCCGACACTAATAAGGAGAATAATGATTGAGCAAGAAGCGCATCACCCAATAACTCAATAATAGATAACTGACGATAATCTATTGATAATGACGGAGCCATGTCTATGTCTAATGCGCTATCAGAGACATCATTGGTATGATTTAATAAAAATACAGAAGATAACCACGATTCAAGTGGATCATTTATATTCCATCGGATCGGTTGTTTCATTTCAATAGAACGGTAATTAGGTCGTAATAACTGAAGTTGTTTCTTAAATTTAATTTCAAAACCACGCCCTGTACCTTCATAACCATTAATCGTTGTAGAAAAAAGTATCCGTGTGTATTTTTCAGATAAGGCCATTAACATTGAAGCTGGTATTGCAGCGGCCTCATCGACACACAATAAATCAAAAGAATGATCTCCTTTTAGTAGTTCATCTGGTGCTATATAAATAATATTAGAATCGTTCATTGTTAAGCTATTTTTATGACTATTCACGTGAATCTTATTCAGTATCGCAGTAGACGCCGCTCGTGAAAATATTTCATCTACACTAGCTCGTTGCGGAGCAGTTATACCAATAGTCAATGTTCTCGATTTCGTTAATTCAGCGATAGCAATTCCGATCGCTGATGATTTACCTCTTCCACGATCGGCCGTCATTACCAGTGGCCTTTTCGTATGACCAGTGACTACTTTCTTTATCGCTTGTACTGCTAACTCTTGATCTTGTGAGCGATAAATTAATGAATCAACCGTTGAATTAGCAGATTTAAGTTCTGGTTTATCAGGTAAAGCATATAGATACTCATCTTCGCTGATACACACCATTTTCTTTTTAAAAAGTGATAACCACTCATAAACATGAGAAGGAAGTGTTGAATTTGATGATTGAATAAAAAAGACGATCCCTCCTCCCACTAACGTTCCACAAATTGCATTGATGGCATTAGCATTAAATTCATTAGATATATCGATAATTAAACAATCTGTTTCTTGCCCTAATTTTTTTAATGCTGATTTAATAGGATATGCTGATAATCCTTCAATATTCAAATCACCATACAACTCAATACGCTTTAACTCTGAAAATGGGTTTTGAAGATAAGACTCAATGAATTTTTCACACCACGATATTGAACCTTCAACAAGTACAGGATAACGGACATAACCATTAACAGCATAAGAAGAGATAGTGTTTAATACTGACAGCGCAGAATGCATTGCAAGATGTCCATTAAAAATAATAAAGATGAGAGGTAAATTGTAGCATGAGATAGATATTTACTGTCTATTCAGAAAGAAAGTATGACGCAACAAATAGGGAAAAGGTATAATAGCTATTACATTTAAGATTTCATCATTTAGGAAAAAAAATGCATTTAAGTCAACTAACACAACCTATCTACGAAAAGTTATATAAAGATATATCTCAATTTAGAACCACATTTGACTTAGCAGTTGAAGCTCCTGAATCACTAGATGAAAAAAATGACCTACTGCATACTTCTTTAGCGATTGAAGAATTAACAGAGTTAGCGGAAGCTGACAGTAAGATAGAGCAGGCTGATGCTATCATCGATACCGTTTATGTATTAATGGGACGTGCTGTCCATCTAGGCACTGTGAATTTAGAAGATAATTTAAGTATCTCTTACTTAGTAGATTTACTATTAAACGTTGCTAAAAATCTAAATATCGATTTTTTACCATGCTGGGATGAAGTACATTCAAGTAACATGAGTAAAGTATGTAAAACAATAGAAGAATATCAAGCAACTTACGACTTCTATGCAGAGCAAGGCATTGAATTAATGTCTACAGAAAAAGGCGGATTCATTATCGCTAAATGTGCTAAGAACGTAGAATTAGAAAATAAAGTAATTAAACAAGGCAAAGTATTAAAGTCTGTAAACTATCGCCCAGCGGATCTTGCACCATTAGTTTAATATTCATTAATTAAACTGCATTACGAATACATAAAAAAAGAGCCTGATTTAGTTTATTAAATCAGGCTCTTTTTTATTAAAGAATAAAAGTATTAAGACACTCTTTGACTTATATACGCCAAAATATCTTCCATTAACGCGTCATCTACTTTCTTTAAGCTGACTGTTAATGCTGAACCTTTACGTTTATAAGATGCTCGACCTTTCACTAGTTCCGTACTTAACGGTTTTGTTGGTTCTGCTTTTGGTAATAAATCTTCAATCCAAACTTCAATAAGTTCAGTTACTTCTTTTGTCATTCGGCTAACGCCAAGTGCAGTAGAACGCATCCAAAGAGCACCTTGATCTCCAGCACACTGATTAAGCAATACGGTTTGTTCCTCTTTAGATAACGTATTATAGAGCTTATGAAGCTTAACGACGGTAGGACGGCCTATTTCACTCACACTTGGGTAAGCTTGAAGTAATTCTAAAGGCAACGTTGCGGCTTTTAGAGCCCCGCTCACTAAAGCTTCACTACACTGACATACTTTTGCTAATTCTTTTTGGTCAGCCACATCACCACGAGCCAACATTGCATGCATTTCTTTACCACGTTCATATAAAGAAAGCGGCTTATGTGCGTTAGCGACATCAGAAAGAAACTTAGCGTGTTTCGTATTAATGCCTTCAGCTACATAAATTAAGAAATCTTGCTCAGCTAAAATACACGACATACGACGGCGACTACCGTCGAGAACTTCAATCTTTCCACCTTCAACAATACGACCAACCGCAGGGTATTGCTGACCACGATCACGCAGTGTTGAAAGAATATCAGATAAGGCATGTTCAGTTAAAAAAGACTGTTCGCGTGCATTTTCAGCAAAAACAACGGTAGCGTTACTTACCTCTTTTGCCGGAATTTTACGTAATTCAAACGTCACCATGTCTTCACCAGCAACCGCTAGTTCAATAACTTGAGCTTGAGATTTTGCTGCTTTTTGAGCTTCAACAGGGGTTGTAGCTCTGCGCTTATTCGTTTTACCAAACAATTTTGCATTTAAGTCTGATGTTTTAATTGCCATCGGTTAGTACTCCCCTTTATTTAACGAATTCCAGTGGCTATGTAAAACACGTTCAAACTCTAAAGCGCACTTTTTCACTGCATCTTGAGCTACTGCCAATGTTTTTTTACCACCTTCAAAATCAGCTGCCGTTAAATCAAAAACAGTACTGTAGGTATCAGCACAAATTTCAAATGCTCGACTTCTTGGGATCGTAGCCATCATCACTTGGTCAGCCAATAAATAATTCATTTCAGTAAGTACTGACACTTGTTTTTTATTGTCATCTTCAAACATAGTTGGCATAAGACGAACAAATTCTAAACCATGCCAATCTTCAGGGAACATTTCATACACGGTTGGTAAATGTTGGAAAAAGTTTACAGTTGATGCCCAATCTAAACGCTTAGCTGCACATGGAATTAATAATGAGTTAGACGCATACATGGCATTCCATACCAATGGATCAACGTGCGGACCCGTATCGATCATGATCACATCAAATTGATCAGCAATTGGGTCTATAACCTTTTCTTTCAATAGCTTAACAATATCTAAAGAACCATTTGTTGATAAATCCTGCCATGCTTCTGCGTTAAACATTGCATCTTCAGGGAAAGCTGAAATAGTTTTCAAATTCGGATATTGCGTGTTCAACAACACATTTTTAGCCATAAACTGACCATCAATAACTTCATTTTCTGGCACGTTATCAAGCATGATATCAACAGCAGAATAGATAGTATCTTGCTCTGAAACACTGATTTGAGGGTTTAAAAATAAACGAAGAGACCCTTGTGGATCTAAATCGATTAAGCAAATACGGTAACGTTTTTCTAAATTTAGAGCCAGACAAGCAGCAAGGTGAACAGCACTCATTGACTTACCTGTTCCCCCTTTTTGGTTCTGAACATTTACAACCCAAGGCTTATTATTTACATTTTTTTTCTGTTCATGAAAAGAAAGCATACCCGCCGCTTCCATTAACATATGAGCTTCTGTTAATGAAATAGAATAATGGTTAGCGTTATTTTTTGTAAATTGATGACCTTCAGATTCTAAACGAGTAATTGCTTCATCTAACTTTCTTCTCGTTAAACCAGAACGAGTTTCCATCATTGCTTTAGACATTGGAGGAAAATGCTCATCATTTCTTTCTTCAAGAACCAATTCAATACGATCAGATTGAACTTGTTGGGTCTGCTCTGCCAATGCAGCTAAATTAGCAATGGTTTTTTCTCTATTCATAATATCCGCCAGTAATGTAACTATGAAAAGAATTGTACAGCAATAATAGTTAATTTCAACTAATTGCTGAACGTCAAATATAATTCTGTGATGTACATTAAAATTTAAAAAAACTAACAAAGCTGTAATTTAGCTAAATAAAGAACATTATTTAGCTTGATAATACGAGGTAAAACTCACAAAAGTAAAAGTGTTACACTGTCACTAATTGGGATTTACAGTGTAAATTTTACCGGAAGCGTGTAATTAGGTCTATATTTTACGGCTATTGTATTTTCAATAAAAAAATCAAAAAATAATAATTAATAACGCGTAATTAGACCCTATCATAGTTGGGGCTCAAAGCTATTGAACGAAGCATGATCAAGGGGAAAATTATCTAAAATTAAGACGATATACACTGTAAATTGAATGAGTATTAAAGGAAGCATGATCAAGTAGATATACTTCACGGAAGCATGATGTCCATCTCATAAATTACAGAGAATGTATATTCCAAAAGGCTTTCTAGAAGATCTAGCATCAAACAACTAGATTCGAAAATTTAGAATACCACTTGATCATTCTTTCTAGATCTACATAAAGTCTGAAAATAAGATCTCAAGGGATATATAAAAACAAAAACGAACGTATTTGCAGAAATAATCACATAAGCATACAGCAGTGACTTCTAAAATATAATTCACAGATGGAAAAGCACTAAAAACCACATAATAATGATCCTTTCTGTGGATAACTTGTGTTTAAACCATGATCATTCTTCAGTTAGATACCTGATCATCGGTTCTTATTGATGATGATCATGCTTTTGAATATTAGTGATCATAGATCCGGCTTGTTATTGATCATGCTTTCTAGGAACTCTTGATCATGCTTTCATTGCGCAAAAAAATAAGATGTTTATATACAATGACTTACAAGTAAAAAACCAACCAGATCATAGATCAATATAATCATATAGATCAGTATTAATCATAAAGATCAGTTTAAAAGAATAATAATTTTTTTCTTTATTTAAAGATCCAATTCCATTAACCTATACGAAAGAATGATTAAAATACAATGAATGTCAGTTGAAAATGAATCATATAAAAACAGCAGATAACGAAAAGATCTACATTCCTTTCCCAAGAGATCACAAGGGAGGACACTTATTTGAAATACCAACAAATTTAGTTGATTGGATTACTCAATATCAACATTTTAAAGGTGTGACAAAAAGTATTTTAGAATTAATGAATTTAATTTCATTAAAAGGATTTTCATCAACTGATGGCTTAGTTTCAACAACTGAGATTATAGAAACAACAGATGGACATCTTACTAGAGCAGCTATTCAGCAACGTTTACGTACTGCTGTGAGTATCGGTTTATTCGAGCAATATCCAGTTCGATTCGAACATGGATTAGCAGGTAAAACCATGCTGCATAAATTTATTAATCCATCTCAATTGATTTCAACGTTAGGTATTACAAGTTTAAAATCAGAGCAAAGTCATGAACAAGAAAAACAAAAACGTTCTAAAGCACTCGCTCAAACTCAAGTAAACCGCCAATTTTTAACTGAACATGGTTTAAGCATTCCTCCAAGTATGCGAGATGAAGCAGATCAATTCGTTGTATCTCCAACAAATTGGGCTGGTATTATAGATCAAGCATTAGCACCACCACGTACACGTAAAAATTATCAAAAAGCCATGGTTGCGATCTCTGGAACTAAAGCGATCATAGAAACAAGATCATCAAAAAACATCATGACTGTTGATGATCTTATGACTCTTTTTGCTCTGTTTACGTTAACTGTTCAATATCATGATCACAATCAAGATGATTACCATATTCAAACCAAAACAATGGGAAACAAAACACCCATTTATATCACTGATATTTTAACTTTACGTGGAAAAAAAGACTCTGGACCAGCTCGAGATTCAATTCGTGAAAGTATTGATCGTATTGAATTTACTGATTTTCAATTACATGAACTTACAGGTCGCTGGTTAAGTGAAAATATGCCAAAAGGCTTTAAAAGTGATCGTTTCCGTTTTTTAGCTCGAACGATTACCGCATCAGATGAAGCACCAAAGGAAGGCAAAGACGGTGAAATAAAAATTAAGCCTAATTTGTATATCTTAGTATGGGAGCCTTCCTTTTATGATGAATTGTTAACCAAAGATTACTTCTTTTTGTTTCCACCAGAGATCTTAAAGCAACATACGTTGGTATTTCAGCTCTATAGCTTCTTCAGAAGCCGCCTAGCACGTCGAATGACAGATAACCTACTCCTGAGTGAGATAAATCAAAAACTCGCTCGTAACGTTGATTGGAGACGATTTTCTTTAGATCTCATTCGAGAATTAAAAAAATTAGCAAAAGATAAAGTGACCGATGAATTATTTATTGTAAATCTTTGGGGCTATCATCTAACGATCTCAATGATTGATAAGAATGATAAATTACCAGATTATCAAGTTGATATTCGTTGTGATCCAGAAGAAGTGATCCGCTATTCTCGAGCTAGAACCACGAATGCAGGGAAGCGTAACATGGCACCAACAATGCCAAACCCATTACGTAATGAGATCATGCCTAAGCAGCAACTTGATCAGCTTTCCACGATCATTGATGGTGAATTTGAACCGATTAAACGAAATACCATCAATAAATCAGGTCGTTTAGGTCGTCGTGTAAAACTTCGCAAACATTCAGCTGAAATTAATGCTGATGAATTGACGATAACATTAACCAAATATACCTCAGAGCAAGCGTTAGAACGAAGTATAATGGCGTTGTCAGCGATGACAGGGCACAGTTCATCATCTATCTCTGAAGAGTGTAAAGAACTGCAAGAAAAATTAGATTATTTAAAAGTCGGTGGAGAGATCTTACCTTACGAAACACTAAGTAAAACGATTGAATTTTATAATAGTCAAGATCATGGTAAACACTTGTCGATTGAGAATTTGATCGCAGGTCTTGCGGTACGAAGAAAGATCAGTAAATTGGTTTTTCTCCAGAACTATGATCAAGACGTTTTACGCGCTTTGGATGAAATGGCGGGTTAGTGACATCGTTGACATATTTATGGCTGTACTCTGACATGTTGATGACAAAAGAATAAGGTTGAAAGCTATCATTACAAATGAATAGACAACCTTTGTCCTTTACCAATCGAAAGATTGGCTCATATTGTTACACATCTTACGCTTATTAATTTAATAATCGTATTGGCGAGCCTAGTGCTCGCCGTTTTTTTATCTATCTATAAATCCCTCTTGCACTCCCCGTATCCTATGACTCCATGATCATTCTTCCATTATGAAATAAGGCTTTAACGCGAAGAGTCCTCGTATTTCCTTTCATTTTTTATTACTCTAGCACTCTAAATTACACCTTAATATTTTAGAAGTAGGTAAGCATGATTGAACGTCAAGAAACAAAGCAGCGTATGAGCCGTATCGTTAAACATAACGGAACGATTTATCTATGTGGTCAAGTTTGTGCAGATGCAACCAAAGATATAGCAGAACAGACGCAAACCATGCTTGATAAAGTTGATCTACTGTTAGATCAAGCAGGCAGCTCTCGTGAGCATATGTTATCAGCCACGATCTACATTAAAGATATGAAAGATTTTGCTGAAATGAATGCGGTTTGGGATGCATGGGTGCCAGAAGGTCACGCTCCAGCGCGTGCATGTGTTGAAGCGAGCATGGCTCGTGAAGCGCTTCTTGTTGAAATATCAGTAGTAGCTGCTGAAAAATAATAAAAAATAGATAACTAAAATAATAACTTACTTAGTTTATCTTTGGGTAGCTAAGTAAGCTTGATATAAGGAAATGTCATGCTCAATCATTCAGAACCCGCGTTTTATCTTGATGGTGTAAAGTATCAATCTCATCATTTTTCTTTGCCTCTTAATTATGATGATTACACCGCTACCCCTGATCATGTTTCCGTTTATGCTCGTGAATTAGTAAAAACAGAAAATAGCGATCTTGATCTTCCGTATTTAGTTTATTTTCAAGGTGGGCCTGGTTTTCCTGCTGCTCGCCCACTCAGTAATTCTGGTTGGTTAAAGCGTGCCTTAGAACAATATCGAGTGATCTTATTGGATCAGCGTGGTACGGGATTAAGTTCTCCTATCACCACTCAAACGATCCAACACTTAGACCCAATAAAACAAGCAGAATATTTAAGCCACTTTCGAGCTGATAATATCGTTCGTGATGCTGAATCAATTAGAAAGCATTTTAACGTTGATAAATGGGCCATCATTGGCCAGAGTTTTGGTGGGTTCTGCTCACTAACTTACTTATCATTATTTCCTGATAGTTTACTGGCTTCGTATATTACTGGTGGGATCCCTTCTATTACACGTGATATTGATGATGTTTATCATGCGACATATAAACGAACGTTAGATAAAAATAGTGAATTCTTTGCTCGCTTCCCACGAGCGCAAGAGATGTGTGATCGCATTGCAAACAGCTTACTCGATCAGTCGGTTACTTTGCCCAATGGCCAGATCTTCACCGTTGAGCAATTTCAACAAATGGGTATCTGTTTTGGTATGGCGGGAGGAGCAGAAGAGCTCTATTTCCAATTAGAAACAGCTTTTGTCGATGTAAATGGCCAACAAGAATTAGGTTATGGCTTTTTAAATTATGTACTTTCACAGCAAGCGCATTTAACTAATCCACTGTATGCGATTTTACATGAGTCGATTTATTGTCAACATAATGCTTCAAAGTGGTCAGCACATCGAGTGAGAGAGAGTTATCCTCAATTTAACCACCAGAAAGGCGCTCCACTGCGTTTTACCGGCGAAATGGTCTATCCATGGTTCTTTAACCAGCTTGAAACCTTAAAGCCATTAAAAGAAGCTGCAGAGCTTTTGGCGGCAAAGTCTGATTGGCCAAATTTATACAATGTTGAGCAATTAGCAAAGAATACGGTTCCCATGGCTGCGGCAACGTATGTCAATGATATGTTTGTTGAGTTTGATTTCTCTCGTGAAACGTTAAAGTCTATTCCTAACTCTAGAGCATGGATGACCAGTGAGTATGAGCATAATGGCTTGCGAGTCGATGGGGAGAAGATCTTATCAACTCTAATATCAATGGCTGAAGATATTAAAGCCATTCAATAAGCTTTTTTATTGATCCAGAAGCATGATCAAGTAGGATTCAATCCCTTGATCATGCTTCTTATATTTAGTTTGTTTGCTTAAAATAATGATCCCAACTTTGACTTAATGAATCAAATTGAAACTCACAAAACTCTTTCCTATCCTTCAAATAATCGTTTTCGACTTCATCCAATAAATGACTTTGCTTTTTTGGATCACTACCATAAACAAGGCATAAGGTAGAGAAATAGCGCTGTAAATCAAAGCTATGTTCATCTATGTACTCTCCGAAATCGTAGTAATCAGGTCTATCCTCAGACTCAAATGCAAACATATCTGCTGCACTTATCGCAATATCATCACCATTATCTACATAGTTTAATAATAAGATGGTTGCAAAGTTATCGACGGCATCTTCTTCTTTTCCTAAAACCGGAATGTTCTGATCAGCGATAAAAGCATGGCCTGCCTCATGTAATAAAGTATGAAGTAGAGTATCAAGGGCACCTAACTGTGGCGATTTATTAAAGCGTTCTTGGTATTTATTTTTTGAAAAGTAATCGAGTGATTCTTGATAAAACGAATAAGGGATCTGTATCGTATGAAAGTTAGGGTCATAGAGTGGCCCTTCCGTGCTTCCATATTGAATGGTGACTGTTTTATTAAATGGGAAATAGTCGTTAGAAAGTTCTGTCAATGTGTCATTAATGCCACTTTCTTTTATCGTTTGCTGAATTGTAATTTCTTGCTGATTTAAAGGTTTTGAATATTGTATTGATATATTAGGGTTTTCAGCAAAGCTACATAAACTGATGCCCATTAAGGCAATGAATAGAGGGGAGCGGATATCTGTTTTCATAGTTAGTCCATTAATCATACCTTGAGTTAGTTGTAGCATAGTATAAGTAAATTAAGGATCCAGAAGAATACACCCTTGATCATGCTTCTGATTTGAGCTCAATCTTCTTTATTAGAAGTAAGAATAAAGGAAGATCTGACAGAGGATTTACATGTTTTATCTTTTACTTTGTAAACTTTAGTTAGTTTATCTGTTTGGTTTATTTATGCATTTCTTAAAAGTATTCCCTTTCTTGTTGTCGTTATTTTTGATGGGCTGTGGTTCTGATGACTCTTCGCCGACAGATCCCATCAATTATTGTGATACTACAATGGGTAGTACAGTAACTGAAAAAGGAGATTTAGTTACAACGAAGCCAAAAATTAGCTGCCAAGTATTGGTTAATCCTGATATTGGTTTTAGTGATTTTCACTCAATTTCTATTCATGATTATGAATACGGTGCTATTCCATCTTATCCAGAGACGAGCACAGTCTATTTTCGGTGGTATTGGTCTGAATTAGAAAAAAGTGACGGTGTTTATAATTTTGCTTTGATAGATAAGCAACTAAATGATGCTAAAGAGGCTGGAAAAAAATTGATGTTTCGAGTCATGGCCATGGGTGAGACTGATACAGGTGACAATTCAATACCTTTATGGTTTTCTGCTAAAGGAAAAAACGTAGTTGTGAATGAAGGGAAAACTGTATTTGTACCTGATTACACATCAAGTGATTTTCGTACTCAAATTCAAGATTTACTTGCCGCATTAAGCACTAAATATAATAATCCAGACGATATTACGAGTGTAGATATTGGCGTTATAGGTTCTTGGGCTGAATGGCATTTAGAGGAGGCTTATCCTAATGAGCCAGCTTTAGGAGCGCATTTAAACGATAATACTCTTTTTGAATCCCCATTAGTTTTTACTGAATATGTCACGATGCATCAATCTAGCTTTACTCGTGTTCCAACGGTGATGTTAATTGGCTCTGAAGATAAGAGAGAGACATTTTTAGCTAGTGCTGTAGCAAATGGTTCAGGGTGGAGGGCTGATTGTTTAGGAGATAAAGAAGGCTATTATGGTCCAGGTTGGAATCACATGGAAGATGGCTATCCTCATGCTCTTGATAACGCCAATGCTCACGATGCATGGAAACAAGCTCCCGTTCAATTTGAAACTTGTAACGATATGACATTGTGGAAGACAGATCATCATTTTACTGAAAAAGATGTTACTGAGGTATTTGATTATGCACTTAACCACCACGCGTCGTTAATTAATGCGAAATCAAAACCTATTCCTGATGAGTTTCAGCCTGCAGTTCAAGACGTTCTTAAAAAGCTAGGCTATCGTTTTGAGCTAACCTCTTTAACGCATTCTAAAGAGGTTAATTCATCAAGTACGATGACTATCACCTCTGAATGGAAAAACAGTGGTGTAGCACCTTCTTACTACCCATATCGACTTGCTTATCGCTTTGTTGATGCATCAGGGAAAGTAGAGATAACTCAAGAGACGTCAGGGAATGTTTTAGATTGGTTACCGGCAGAGACTAGAGTAGGAGATGCTCCAGTGATTACTATTGATGATCAAATAACCGTCCCTGCTTTAGCTGGTGAGTATGATTTACAAATTGCTTTAGTTAATGATCTTGGAGAGGCGAAAATCAAGCTCGCGATAGATATGCCACAGAAAGAAAATTGGTACACAATCTCTAATATTCAGGTGAATTAATAAAAGTAGGCCCGTATACAGATTGAATACGGGCTTATTTTATTTTTCAGACATAACATGATCTAACATTTCCATGCTTTGTTCAAAGTAAGGGTTATAAGTTAAGCGAGCAAAAATCTTACCTTCTTCTTTTACGCCATAAGCAGAAAACCATACTTCTGCTCCTTCTTCACAAGCCAATTCTTGCTCTTTTGTCTGCCCATTACTGCAAATTCTCACGGATCCGTTTTCGCCATATTCAGGATTAATAGGTGAAAATAATAGCCCCATGTGAGATCCATCGACTATTTTTAGATCTGGACGGTTCATGCTAAATGTAGTGGCATTATTTGCAGGAAATGTATTTTCCCCTTGCCACACTAAGTGATTTTTAACATTAGTGAATTGGGTTTTAAAAACAGAGGTTGCAAATGTCGTATCGATGACATGATCTCCCTCACTGGCTATCATAAATACGGGTTTGGTGTATTTTTTACCCTTAAGATCCTGCTGGACAACTTTCACCGTATCATAATAAACCGCTGCACCATGCATAGGGAGTGAGTTATAACGAATAGGGTTCGTTTCAGGATCTTGATCTGCCCACGTTACAAAATAACTTGCGATTTTTGCAAACTTAACGGTGGATGATCCCGGCTTAAACGCCGGAGAAAACAAAAGTAATCCTGCGATATTATCGTCTTTAAGTGCTTCAGAGGTAACAAGGTTCGCCCCTGTCGAATAACCACCAAGCCACACTTCATCTGTTTGAGCTTTAAGTAATTGGGTATGATGATGAACGACATTTTGCCAGTCTTCTAAACTAGGCAGCATGAGATCTGCCACTTTACTGCCATGCCCTGGAAGTAATATTGAGCGAACTAAATAACCTTGATCAGCTAGGTGCTGAGCAATATCGATAAAAGAAAAAGGGGAGTCACCCAAACCATGAACTAAAAGCACGCCTTTTCCGTTTGGCTTATTTGGCTTTATTTCAAAAGGTAAATTTACAGAAAGTTCTTTTTCTAGATCGTTACTTTTAAATACTCGATGTTCAGTTAACCACTGTTTGGTTTCATCCATGTACTGTTGAAAGCTGTTTTGTGAGTCGTTAGGCAGAGTATCGGATGGTACATAATTAGCGTCTGTGGTGGATTGGCTGCATGCGCCTAATATTGCCAGAGATCCAATGACTGCAAAGCGCGAAAATAATGATGAAATCACGTAAATGGCCTATTGAACGGTAATAAGATGAGATTAGTATAATCTAATAAGCATGAACAGAGTGTGAATACTTATAGGCATAATAGGTCTGCATACATGCTTTCTAGGCACATAAAAATAGCCAGATGTTAAGTCTGGCTATTTTTATGTGAAGAGCTTTCTAGAAGAGGGAAGTGTTATCCTACGATACCAATAAAATAAGGAATAATAAGCGCGTTAGCGAGATCGATAAAAAAGGCACAAACCAAAGGCACGATAATAAAGGCTTGATGTGAATTACCATACTTCTGCGCTACTGCTGACATGTTTGCCATCGCTGTTGGGGTAGACCCTAGTGATATCCCTCCAAATCCGGCACAAACCACTGCTGCATCGTACGTTTTTCCCATAAGAGGGAAGACAACAAAGATGGCAATACATATCGCAATAAAGAATTGAGCTGCCAAAATAATAAAGATAGGCCCCGCTAAGTCGACTAAAGCCCATAATTGCATACTCATTAAAGACATCGATAAAAATGCCCCTAAGGCCATATCAGCAATCAGAGCAACCGCAGGTTTACGAGCAGGCCAACGAGTACCAGTTAAGCGGGGGTAAGACGCTGGTATTAAGTTAGAAATTAAAATACCGGCAAACAAGCAACTCACGAACAAAGGAAGATCTAATCCAAGCCCAGAGACCACTTCATTTAAGATCGCCCCTAATATAATACAGATGTGAATGGCGAGCATCGCGTCTAAAAAATCATAAGAGGTAATGCGAGTTTGCTTGGAATCTTGTTGAGTTCCAACGTCAACCTTTTCGCCTTCAGTCGCTTTTAAATTGTGTTTATTAATTAAATATTTTGCTATTGGACCACCCATTAAACTGGCAAGAATTAACCCAAAGGTGGCACTTGCAATGCCTATCTCCATAGCGGTATTTAAATCGAATTGCTCACCAATCTTTGGTGCCCATGCGATAGCGGTTCCATGACCGCCAATTAAAGAAACAGATCCACTTAACAAACCAAAAACAGCTGGCTGATCAAGCAGCAAAGCGAACCCTATGCCGGTGAGGTTTTGAATAAACATATACCCGATGGTGATGGTTAATAAAATGATGAGAGGCTTACCACCTTTAAAGAGATCTTTAAGGCTGGCGTTAATACCAATAGTCGTGAAGAAGTAAACCAGTAGAAGATCACGAGTAGCTAAATCAAAAGAGACATCAACCTGTGTTACATAATGAAGAACAGCGAAAAGAACAGAAACAAGAATGCCACCAGAGACGGGTTCTGGAATACTAAATTCTTTTAGCCAATAGCTCATCTGTGTTAGCCGACGACCTAAGAAAAGAACAATTATCCCGAGTGTAATTGCTAAAAATGATTCGATGTGTAGCACACCGTCAACGAAGTTCATAAATAATCCTTTAATATGAAAATATTGGAAAGATTCATCATAACTGGGTTTGATAACGGCTTTTATTCTGTAAGGTTATTTCGTGAACTGCTTCTAATTTTTATTTGTTAATTAATTGCTGTTTCATTGCATAGATCTGAAAATGAAAAGCCAATAAAAAATGGTTTAATTACAATAATTAAAGAGATCTTCTTTTCAGAGAGTTGAGAAGAATAAATGAAATAGGGCAATGGCACTAACAGCCATCGGTTATTGAGCCTGAATAAACAGAATTAGTGGAAGCATTATTAATGTAAAAGCTATAGCAACCATCGGTTTCTAATAAGTAACCTTTTGGCCAAATATAGGCAACTCTATTTTCGCCAACAAAGCTCCCCGTTAAATCATAACCGGGAACGGGCACATAATTTGATTTTCCAGGATACATATTGCCTAAAATACAAAATTCAGGTTCTGCACAAGGCACTGTTTTCCAAAGTCTTGTCCAAGAGGTTGGGACTTCAATATCTAAAAGGGCACGCAATGTCCCCGCACTTGCTGTTGGTTGTCTTGCGGTTAATTGAATCGTGTTACCTAAGTAATCAATACTTGAATCAGCATTGTCTATTTGAATTCGAGCGTTTGCTAAATCTAGCCCTGTTTTGATAGCACCTCCAACACCTTGTATGAGTGATTGGCTAGCATCGCTTTTATAATTGATTAATTTAGGTAATGCAATAACAGCAATAATCGCCAAAATCACGAGGGTGGTGATTAATTCTAGTAATGTAAATCCTTTATTTTTCAAATGTCATTCCTTAACATTCATTGATGAGAGATGTTTCACTCATTAAATCAATATAGGATGTTAGAGGCCATTTGTTAATACCTTCGTCATGATTATTTTTTATTTGTGAAACCAGCTTGTTGTTTCAACAAATTATGATCGGAAAATAAAATCACCAGCATCATTTATAAAAAAGAGCCACCCGAATGAAGGTGGCTCTTTTGTTTACTTTAAATTACAGCGAAAAATATTAACGAGTTAAATATGCCGTTAAGAAACGAGTAATATCAACCATATCAGAGACTTTAATAAACTCTTCTGTAGTGTGTACTTTAGACATACCCGTAGAAAGGTTTACGGTTGTTAAGCCTTTTTCATTAAATACGTTTGCATCAGAGCCACCACCAGTAGATTTAGTGAATGGACTAATGTTAATGCTCTCAAATGATTCTTTAATGCTAGCAACGTGTGCATTATCGTCTGAAATTTTGTAAGCGTTATAAGCACGCGTTGAGATAATCTCGATTTGAGCGCCGTGTTTATCTGCTGCTGCTTTGAACGTTGATTCCATGTGTTCAACTTGTTTTGCCAGCTTCACATCATCCAGAGAGCGCGCTTCACCTTCAATGTACAGTTCTGGCATAACGATGTTTGTCGCTTGACCACCACGAACCACACCAATGTTGGCTGTTGTTTCTTCGTCAATACGTGCAAGTGTCATGTTCATGATTGCATCAGCGGCAACCGTTAGGGCATTAATGCCTTCTTCTGGCGCTAAACCTGCGTGTGCTGGACGGCCTGTGATGGTTACTTTAAGGTTTTGCTGACCAGGAGCAGAAGTAATAATAGTGCCAATAGGGCCGCCTGAATCTAGCACAATCGCGTGGTTAGATTGAATGTAGCTCATATCGTAGTTTTTAGAGCCGTGTAAGCCGCCTTCTTCATAGACAGTAAACGCTAACTCAATCGTTTTGTGTGCGTGGTTATTTTCTTTAATAACACGTACCGCTTCCATTACCGCAGAGATACCTGATTTATCATCACCGCCAAGTACAGTGTTGCCTTTAGAGCGGATCACGCCATCTTCAATGATAGGTTCAATACCATTACCTGGAGTTACCGTGTCCATGTGAGAGCTAAATACAATGCTGCCCTCTAACTCGCCTTCCAATCTTGCGTAAATATTAAAGCCGTTTGATACGTCCTCTGGCACAGGTAATTTAGTAACGGTAAAGCCCAGTTCACCTAGTTGTTCTGCAAGAGCTTCTGCAATCGCTTTTTCATTTTTTGATTCACTATCGATTTGAACAATATCTAGAAAGTGATTAATTAAACGCTCTTGATTCACTTGAGTCATGATTTATCTTCTATATTGAAAGGGAACAGAAAACCACTCTAACCAAAGAAATTGCTTAGAAAGATGCACTGAATCAATAAATCGTCCGACAGCACTATCATATTTATGAGCTATATCTTAATAACGAAAAGCAATAACAAAGAATTAATGTTTAATAACAAATTGCAACTTTTTCGAAGCACATCACTCTGATAACTATATTAATAAGAAACCATAAAGAGGTTGATATGAGATCCCGATTAAAAATTACAACAGTTGCTCTACTGTTTGCTTCATTTTTTGCTGCTATGACGAGTTTTTTTTCAACGGCTGAGGATATGCCCACACCAATAAAAGGTAACTATGAAGTCGCCACTCTTGCTGGGGGGTGTTTCTGGTGTACTGAATCTGATTTGGAAAAATTAGATGGGGTGGTGGATGTGGTTTCAGGTTATGCCGGAGGAAAGCTTGAAAACCCAACTTACAAACAAGTGTCATCAGGAAAGTCAGGTCACATTGAAGTGATTCAAGTGACGTTCGATCCAAAGATCGTTAGTTATGAGCAAGTGCTTGATCAGCTGTTTAGACATATGGACCCAACGGATAACAAAGGCTCATTTGTTGATAGAGGTCCACAGTATCGTCCAGCTATCTTTTTCCATGATGAAGATCAGCAAGTGATCGCTCAAGAGTTCATGAATGCGATTGATGCAGCAAAGGTGTTTCCAAAGCCATTAGCGACAGAACTTATTCCATTTACTAAATTTTGGGTCGCTGAAGACTATCACCAAGATTATTACAAGCGTAACCCTGTGCGTTATAAATATTACCGCCACGGTTCAGGACGCGATAAATACCTAGACTTAGTATTTGGTGAAGACAGGGAAGACAATCCCAAAACATTACGTAAGTACATTGATGAGCAAAAAATGGCTCAAAACGTTAAGTCGTATGCCAAACCATCAGAGTCAGAAATTAAGAAGATGCTGACGGATAAACAATATTACGTAACGCAAAAAGAAGGGACAGAACGTCCATTCGATAATGCGTATTGGGATAATAAAGCTGAAGGTATTTATGTGGATATCGTGAGTGGTGAGCCGTTGTTTTCATCAACCGATAAATACAAATCTGGTACAGGTTGGCCAAGTTTTACTAAACCAATCAATAAAGCGTACATAACCGAAGAAGACGATTTTGCATTATTCAGTAAACGCACCGAGATCCGCAGTAAATTTGCTGACTCTCACCTAGGACATGTTTTTAGTGATGGCCCTAAACCTACAGGGTTACGTTACTGCATGAACTCAGCCGCAATGCGTTTTGTTGCTAAAGCGGATTTAGAGAAAGAAGGCTATGGAGAGTATTTGTATCTGTTTAATTAAATAGTTTTTAGCTGTATTTAAATTTCTTTATATAAAAAGGGGTTATAAATTTTTATTTGTAGCCCTTTTATAGTTAATACTTAAATATAAGTGCCTTTTTTACTCAAGGAGTTAGTTTATTACCATGAATAAGTTCTTTATCTAAAGAAGATAAAGATGCATATCAATATTTATTTTTCAGTATGTTACAGAGACTAAGCCTGGCGTTTCAGTTATGCTAACCAATGCGTGTGAGATACTTTATATGGAAAATATTCTTCTAGAAGAAAAGGATGTTAATTATAATCAATGCTTACTTGATAACCTTCAAAGCTCTAAAAATAAAATAGCATCATTGAAAGTTAAACAGGCATGTGATCAGAAATACCGTAGTTTTTTTAATTAATAGATTGGTTCTATTGATGCTGAAAAATATTTTTTTGAATTAAGTATGTAGTTAAGGAGTTAATCATATCTAGCATTTTAATAAATTATTCAGTGATTATCCTTCTTTAAAAAGCGCCATGAGCATAATGTCCATGGCGCTTTTTTATCGGTAGTTATTAACAGTTATGATTAATTTTTAAATTTCAACATCATTTTTTGTATACCAACAAAGAATAAAGGAACAAAGAATATAACTAGTAGAGTCGCTGATATCATTCCGCCCATTACCGATGTACCGATCGCATGTTGTGCATTAGAGCCTGCTCCGGAACTGATAACTAGTGGAAGAACCCCTAAAATAAAGGCTAGTGAGGTCATTAATATAGGACGAAATCTCATCTTACAGGCTTCAATTGCTGCTTCAGTCAGTCCCATGCCTTTTTCATATAACTCTTTAGCAAACTCAATAATTAAAATGGCGTTTTTAGCTGAGAGGCCGATGGTTGTTAACAATCCAACTTGGAAGTAAACGTCATTTTCTAAGCCTCTAAAATACGTTGCAGCTAATGCACCAAGTACACCTAATGGCACTACGAGCATAACAGCAATAGGAACAGTCCAGCTTTCATACAGAGCGGCTAAACATAAGAACACCATTAATAATGATAGGGCATATAAAAAAGGTGCTTGATTACCTGCTTCTAATTCTTGATAAGACATTCCAGTCCAGCTTATACCTATCCCATCAGGTAATTGTGCTTGTATGCTTTCAATGGCTTGCATTGCATCACCAGTACTGTATCCAGATGCTGCCTCACCAATAATTTCAATGGCTGAATTACCGTTATACCTTACCAGTTGAGGTGAACCTTTTCCCCAATGTGATTGAGTAAATGTATTCAATGGCACCATTTTTCCTTGGTCATTTCTAACAAACCAAGCGTTGATGTCTTCTGGTGTCATTCGGTATTCGGCATCAGATTGAATATAAACTTTCTTTGAGCGGCCTCTATCAATAAAGTCATTTACATACGCAGAACCCCAAGCAATCGATAATGTGCTATTTACATCTTGGATATTCACCCCAAGGGCTTTTGCTTTTTCATAATCAATATCAAGGTAGAATTGGGCATTATCTTCCAATCCATTGGTACGTACTTTTTGTAGTATTGGATTTTTATTGGCAAGTTCAAGTAACTGATCTCGTGCTTCTACTAATTTATCATGTCCAAGACTGGCGTTATCCTCAAGGTAAAAATCAAAACCCGTTGCTTGTCCTAATTCCCTAATCGCTGGTGGATTTACCGCAAAAATAGATGCTCCTTTGTAGTTTTGAAATTTTTTCATGACCCTTTGAATGATAGAATTAACATCCTGCCCCTCTTCAGTTCTTTCTGACCAATCTTTTAGGCCGATAAAACTCATACCTGCATTTTGCCCTGTCCCAGCTTGGTTAAAACCTGCAGTGTTAAATACTGCTCTTACTGTGTCTTTTTCTTCTTCTTGGAAGTAAGTGTTAATGTCTTCCATTACTTTTTTGGTTTGAGCGACCGTAGAACCATTCGGCAACTGCGTCATTATCATGAAGTTACCTTGGTCTTCATCTGGTAAAAATGAACTCGGTAAGATTTGATATAGTCCTGCGGTCCCTGCCAATAATGTAGCATAGAGCAAAATTAAACGAGCAGGGCGGTTTAATACGCTAATAACCGATTGTTGATAACGGTTAGAGCACGCATCGAAAAGTCGATTAAATCCTGAGAAAAATACATTTGGTTCTTTTTTAGTTTTTGGCTTTAATAGCGTAGCACACAGTACTGGCGTTAAAATTAAGGCAACCATTACCGATAGTACCATCGCAGATACAATCGTAAGTGAAAATTGGCGGTAGATGGCTCCTGTAGAGCCAGACATAAATGCCATTGGAATAAATACAACCGCCAATACCATGGTAATACCAATCAACGCGCCCGTAATTTGTCCCATGGATTTTTCGGTAGCTTCAAGAGCTGAAATCCCTTCTTCATGCATAATACGTTCAACGTTTTCTACAACAACAATAGCATCATCTACTAATAGGCCAATCGCAAGTACTAAACCAAACATGGTTAAGGTATTGATGGAAAAGCCCATCATGGCGACAACCCCAAAAGTACCCAATAAAACGACAGGAACAGCAATGGTTGGAATGAGTGTAGCTCTAACGTTTTGTAGAAATAACAGCATGACAAAGAAGACAAGTACAATCGCTTCAAATAAGGTTTGAACTACTTGTTCAATAGAGAGCTTAATGAATGGGTTAGTGTCCATCGCTTTATCTATAACAAGTCCGGTAGGAAAACTTTTCGATAGTTCAGCTAATTTGGCATCAATCGCTTCTTGTGTTTCTAATGAGTTAGAACCTGATGCGAGAGTGATCCCCATCCCTGAGGTTTCTTGACCATTGTAAGCGGGTATAACGCTGAGGTCTTCGCTGGCTAATTCAACTCGAGCAACATTATTTAAACGAACTTGAGACCCATCTTCATTCACTTTTAAGAGAATATTTTGAAACTCGTCAACTGTTGAGAGTAGGGTCTGAGCTGTAATTGTCGCATTGATTAATTGCTCTTTTGTCGAAGGAGTTCCGCCTAGTTGTCCGACTGTAACTTGAGAGTTTTGGTTTTCTACCGCGCTGTAAATATCAGAAGGGGTTAAATTATAGCTGTTGAGTTTTGCTGGGTCTAGCCAGATACGCATGGCGTAAGATGAACCAAATACATGCACATCACCCACGCCATTAATTCGGCTTATTGGGTCCTTTATGTAGGAATTTACATAATCTTGTATATCAGGACCACTCATGCTCCCATCTGGAGAGTAAATCGTGATCATTGACATAAAACCAGAACTGCTTTTACGTACAGATATCCCTTCACTTTGTACGGAGGCAGGTAAACCGCTAGTGGCTTGCTGTAAATTATTCTGAACTTGAACTTGAGCAATATCGGGGTCAGTATCAGAGCTGAAGGTTAATGTAATAGTTGCACTACCAGAAGAATCACTGATGGATGACATATACAATAAATTATCTAACCCTGTCATACTTTGTTCGATAATTTGAGTGACACTGTCTTCAACTGTTTTTGCTGATGCACCTTGGTAGGTAGCACTGATTTGAATTGCGGGTGGTGCAATGGTTGGATATTGGGCGATAGGCAACGCTTTGATGGATAACACACCGAGCAACATGGTTACGATAGCAAGTACCCAAGCAAAAATAGGCCTTTTTAAGAAGAATGTAGACATGATAATTCCTTAATCAAGGTTATTCAGAGGCAACAGATTGATTATCTGATGAGCTATCAACAGGAGGTGTGGCATTATCGATAACAATAGGGGCACCTTCTTTAATTTTTTGTAAATTATTGATAATAACGTGTTCACCTTCCTTGAGGCCATCAAGTACAATCCAATTATTTTCCATCTCATTACCTAATGAAATAGCTCTTTTTTCTACAATATTTTTATCATTTGCAATATAAACAAACGGTTCTCCGGTTTGACTGCGAATAACGATTGATTGTGGAATCATAATGTAATCTTTTTCTGACGGGCTATAGATGGTTGCTCGAACAAAAATACCCGGTAGAAGTTCATTATTTGGGTTAGAAACAATTGCTCTCAATGTCATGCTACCTGTTGATTCATCAACCAAAATATCAGATGCTTCTAAATACCCTTGAATAGGGTAGTCAGTTCCATCTTCCATTTTTATATCAACTGGAATTTTTCTTTCTTGTTCGTGATCTTTATTTCTTGGGAATTCTCGTTTGAGCTTTAATAAGGAAAGGGAAGATTGACTTATATCAACATAAACGTTATTAATTTGCTGAATAGTGGTTAAGTAGCTACTTTGCTCTGCTGTTACTAATGCGCCTTCTGATACTTGTGATATACCAATTCGACCAGAAATAGGAGCGGTAATTTGTGTGTATGAGAGTAGAATATTAGAATAGTCAAGAGCCGCTTGGGACACTGCAACTTCAGCAGTTGCTTGCTCATAAGCCGCTTGTGCATCATCGAAATCTTGCTGGCTGCTTAATTTCTTTTTCGCTAATTCAGCAATTCGATTTAGAGTTTTCTTGGCTACATTTTGATCGGCTAATGTTCTATTAAGTGTTGCTTTTGCACTGTTGACATTCGCTTGATAGGTTGCAGGTTCTATTTGATAAAGAACATCTCCCTGTTTCACCTCTTTGCCTTCTTTGAATAATCGTTCTGTAATAATGCCTGATACTTGAGGTCTAACTTCCGCTTCTTTGATTGCTGATATTCGGCCTGGTAACTCACTGGATAGACGAGCACTTTTATATTGAAGAGTCAGTGTATCAACGTGGAGAGGCGGGATTTTCTGCTGTTGGGGAGAGTTGTCCTTACAACCTGAAATAATAAATAAACTGACAGTAAGTAGTAAGATTTTATACATAAGAATGTACTCAAATAAAATAGTTCTGAAAAGTATAGTAGATACTTTGATATTTTATGTAAGTGAAGGTAAAACTATGTAAATATAAATCATATTAACTTGTTGTTATTTAATATTTTTATGTTGTATTTTTAATTATTCATGATTGTGATTAATATGTTTGAATTGAAAACTTCGCCATACCCTTTTTTATTCTTTCAACATCTTGTTTATATTAATAGGAAGAATAACAATAACTAGGCTTCATGACTTACTTCTAATTTTTGATAGGTTTTATAAATCACAGCTATAAGTACAAGCGATTATCTCTTATTCTCTAAAGTGTTTATTCTATCCCCACAGTATTTTAGGGGTTAAAGAGAGAGTATGGTGAAGAGTGCATTAGTCGTAGAAGGTGGAGCAATGCGTGGCATTTTTGCTAGCGGTGTTTTGGACACTTTTATGAAGACAGAATTTATGCCTTATGATTTTGCCATTGGAGTCTCTGCCGGAGCATCGAATCTAATAGGGTATCTTTCTTATGCTCCTCAACGTAGCTTTGATGTCATTACGAAACTTGCAACCCACAAACGCTTTTTTAATCCAGCACGATTTGCTCGCGGTGGTGATCTTGTTGATGTTAAATGGTTAATTGAGGAGTCGAACAGAAGACATCCATTAGATTCTGAACGTTTATTTTCTTCTATTCCTATGTATGCGGCAGTAACTAATATTGATAGTGGTAACGCCGATTATTATCAAGTAAAAGAAAGTAATTTAAATAATGTTCTTGAAGCAACAACCGCTTTACCTATCGCTTATAAATCAACACCTTGCTTTTCTGGTGGTTGCTATACCGATGGTGGAGTAGCCGATTCTATTCCAGTAAAAGAGGCTTATCGTCGAGGTGCGAGAGATATTACGGTGATCTTATCTCACCCTTTAAGTTATGAGATGAAACCTGCACGTTCACCTTGGCTAATGACCAAGTTATTAGCTCGATACCCTCAAATAGCACAAGCAATGTTAGTGAGAGCCGAAAATTATAATCAATCACTGGAATTTATTCGTAATCCTCCTGAAGGAACGACAATTCGAGTGATCGCTCCACCTGAAGATTTTGCCGTTAAGCGTCTTTCTATGAAATCTCCTACACTGATTGCAGGATATGAAATGGGTGTTTCTTCAGGGTTAAATCATTTATCAAGTCGTGACGGTACTTTCGGGTTAGATATTGAAAATTGTCATTTCTGTGTTTAATACGACTTTTAGAAAACCATTTTTCCGTGCACTTTATAATAATATTAAGGAATGAGTAATGAGTAAAAAATTAACGACAGCAGCAGGTTGCCCTGTTGCACATAACCAAAATGTTCAAACTGCGGGTAAACGTGGTCCTCAACTTCTGCAAGATGTTTGGTTTTTAGAAAAACTGGCGCATTTTGATCGTGAAGTTATCCCAGAGCGTCGTATGCACGCAAAAGGGTCTGGTGCTTACGGTACATTTACGGTAACTCATGACATTACTAAATATACAAAAGCAAAACTGTTTTCTGAAATTGGCAAACAAACAGACATGTTTGCACGTTTCACAACGGTTGCTGGTGAGCGTGGCGCAGCAGATGCAGAGCGTGATATCCGTGGTTTTGCGCTAAAATTCTATACAGAAGAAGGTAACTGGGATTTAGTGGGTAATAACACGCCTGTATTCTTCCTACGTGATCCTCTTAAATTCCCTGATTTAAACCACGCAGTTAAACGCGATCCTCGCACAAATATGCGAAGCGCGAAAAACAACTGGGATTTCTGGACATCATTACCAGAAGCACTTCACCAAGTAACTATCGTGATGAGTGATCGTGGTATTCCTGCGACTTACCGTCATATGCATGGTTTTGGTAGCCACACGTTTAGCTTTATCAACAGTGATAACGAGCGCTACTGGGTGAAATTCCACTTTGTATCTCAGCAAGGCATTAAAAACCTATCAGATGCTGAAGCGGGTGCAGTGATTGGTAATGATCGTGAAAGTCATCAACGTGATTTGCTAGAAAGCATTGATAACCAAGATTTCCCTAAATGGACATTGAAAGTTCAGATCATGCCAGAGGCAGAAGCGGCGACGGTTTCTTATAACCCATTCGATTTAACCAAAGTATGGCCACATAAAGATTACCCATTAATTGAAGTGGGTGAATTTGAGCTAAACCGTAACCCACAAAACTTCTTCGCAGAAGTAGAGCAATCGGCATTTAACCCTGCAAACGTGGTTCCTGGTATCAGCTTCTCTCCAGATAAAATGCTACAAGGTCGTTTATTTGCGTATGGTGATGCACAGCGTTACCGTTTAGGTGTAAACCACCAACACATTCCAGTGAACGCACCTCGTTGTCCTGTTCATAGTTACCACCGTGATGGCGCAATGCGTGTTGATGGTAACTTTGGTAGCACATTAGGTTATGAACCAAATA
Source organism: Aliivibrio sp. 1S128 (assembly GCF_001691065.1). Classification (NCBI taxonomy): domain Bacteria; kingdom Pseudomonadati; phylum Pseudomonadota; class Gammaproteobacteria; order Vibrionales; family Vibrionaceae; genus Aliivibrio; species Aliivibrio sp. 1S128. The sequence goes on from NZ_MAJV01000036.1 coordinate 36,193, forward strand.
ATGAAGGCCAATGGGCAGAGCAGCCAGATTTTTCTGAACCACCACTAAACTTAGATGGCGCAGCAGCACATTGGGATCACCGTGAAGATGAAGATTACTTCTCACAACCGGGCGATCTATTCCGTCTAATGACCGCTGAAAAACAAGACATCTTGTTTGATAACACAGCGCGTAACTTAAACGGTGTGCCAAAAGAAATCCAACTTCGCCACTTAAGACATTGTTATAAAGCCGACCCAGCGTATGGTGAAGGTATTGGTAAATTACTTGATATTGATGTGAGTGAATTTAACTCGTAATTTATCCTATTAAGTAACTATAAATCAAAGCGTTGAGTCTTATATTCAGCGCTTTTTTTATGTCTGTTTACATTGTAAATTTTAGCTATCTTGCTATTTGAAAGGTGGTTGTTTTATTAATTTGATTAGAAAAACCACAAAAACTGTCGGTATTTGTGTCGATAGACCTCCGTTATACTCCCCGCACTATTATAAGCCGCTAAGGCAAATACTCATTGCTCTGGACTTACGATCCAGCCTCGCAAAAAAGGAAAGTTATCCATGTCTCAATATATCGTTTGTGCGTTATACAAATTTGTTTCATTAGAAAATTACACCGACATTCGTCAACCATTAACTCAAGTATTAGAAGATAATAATATTCGCGGCACATTGCTGCTAGCAAGTGAAGGGATTAATGGCACGGTTGCTGGCTCTCGTGAAGCGATTAATACGCTACTCGCTTGGTTTAAAGAAGATCCTCGTTTAGCGGATGTGGTTTATAAAGAATCAATCAACGACGTTCAACCTTTCAATCGTACCAAAGTGAAATTGAAAAAAGAAATCGTCACCATGGGCGTAGAAGGTATTGATCCTCTTCATGTGGTGGGTACGTACGTTAAACCTGCTGATTGGAATGCCCTTATTTCTGATCCCGACGTGCTATTGGTTGATACTCGAAATGATTATGAAGTAGATATAGGCACATTCAAACATGCTGTTAACCCAAAGACAGAAACGTTCCGCGATTTTCCTCAATACGTTGCTGATAATTTAGATCCTGAAAAACATAAAAAAGTAGCGATGTTCTGTACTGGTGGTATTCGTTGTGAAAAATCGACAGCGTATATGAAAGAGCAAGGATTTGATGAGGTCTATCATCTTGAAGGCGGCATCTTAAAGTACCTTGAAGAAGTACCAGAAGAAAACAGCTTATGGGAAGGCGATTGTTATGTATTTGATGGCCGAGTTGCCGTTAATCACCAATTAGAGAAAAGCCATTACGATGTGTGTAATGCGTGCCGTTTGCCAATCACAGATGAAGACAAACAATCTGATGCGTTTGAAAAAGGCGTAAGTTGCCCTAAATGTATTGATCAACACAGTGATGAGCAAAAATCTCGTTTCCGTGAGCGTGAAAAACAAGTGCAATTGGCGGATGAAAGAGGCGAAACTCATGTTGGTGGTGACGCGGCAAAATTGATTGAGCAACGTAAACAAGAAAAGAAAGAGAAAAAACAGCAACAGAGATCGTCTAGGTAAAAATGTTAAGACGACTTTATAGTGGTTGTTGTTAGATAATGAGTTGAGTTGAGTCGAAAGAATATAATAGGCTTTCATTTGACTCATTATTAGATGGAAAGCAGATAACAAATGCGTCATTAAAGCTTTTCTTTATTTCCGTTTTAGTCGCTAATTTATCAATTCTTGCTAATTTTATAAACGAAAGCAGAGCACTCGTCGCTCTGCTTTTATTGTTTATAAACAAGGATGAAATATGACTAATAAAATAAAAATTAGCTCGCTTACCATTGCCTTTGTTGGCGCATTATCATCAATGGGAGCACAAGCACATGGCTGGGTTGAATTTCCAAGTGCAAGGCAGAATACGTGTTATCTTGATGGTGGTTTCTGGGATAACACAATTCCAAATAAGGCGTGTCAGGCCGCGTATGATGAGTCCGGTGCGTTTCCTTTTGTCCAACGTAATGAAGTCGCTGCCAATGTACCAAACTATAAAGACATGGCCCATGTTCAAGCCATTGTTCGTGACGGCAATTTATGTTCAGCAGGTGATAGCTCAAAATCCGGCTTAAATGTAGGTTCCTCCCATTGGCAAAAAACGGCGGTTACCTTAGATGAGAATAACCAGATTGAACTTATCTTTAATGCGACCGCACCGCACAACCCTTCTTACTGGCAATTCTACTTATCTAATACTAATTACGATCCGACCGCTCCATTAACGTGGGGTGATCTAGAGCTAATTGATACTGCGGGTAACGTCCCTGTAGGAGATGATAAAAAGTACCGTATTAACATTACCCTTCCAGCGGATAGATCCGATTCAGCGGTACTTTATACTCGTTGGCAGCGTGAAGATGCCGCAGGCGAAGGCTTTTATAACTGTAGTGATATTTCGTTTGATAATACTGGCACGATACCCCCAGGACCAACAGATCCAGTAGACCCACCAGTATCATATTCTGATTTAGGTTATTACATTAGCCAAGGCTTTGGCCCAGTAGAATCTGGTGATACGGTTCGCTTCAGAACATTTGATGCTACAGGTGCTGAAACCACCGATATAAGTTTAGCGATAACGGTAAATAATACCATTACATGGTCAGCTGAATTAGCGGGACAATTTAACCAGTTGAAAAATAAAGAATGGTTTATTGGTATTTGGCACCAAGAGATGAATCATTATATGTACGACGCCAATAATATTTACGCGAACCGAGTATTTGCGCCAAGTGCAGATCTTAGTTATCAACTTTCTTTAATTAAAGCCGATATCACACCACCGGTAGAGCCGCCAGTAGAACCAACAAATGCGTGGCAAGTAGATTCAACATATAACGCAGGAGATATCGTTATTCACCAAGGAGGAGCTTGGGTTGCTCAGTGGTGGACAAAAGGTGAAGAACCTGGAACTACAGGTGAATGGGGTGTGTGGCGATAATATTTTTTCAGATCCATTCTCGTTTACTGTCGGTTATAAATTTTAATTTTTAATCACATAAACGCTATTCGTACCTTTTTAAAGCTCTAGATTTTTCTAGGGCTTTTTTATTGAATATAAAAACACCGTATTTTCTCGACATTGTGATCAAGATCTCTGTATAATCCGCGGCTAGATTTTCTCATTTATCATACTTTCGTCCTTCATCTTGTGGCTTTCTATAGCTCAATCATGACTTGTCAGTAAACCCTAGGAATTATTTCGTTGATACAATCAAACAACATCACAATGCAATTTGGCGCAGAGCCTTTATTTGAAAACATTTCAGCAAAATTTGGCAACGGTAACCGTTATGGTTTGATCGGTGCGAACGGTTGCGGAAAATCAACGTTCATGAAGATTCTAAGTGGTGCATTGACTCCTAGTTCAGGCAACGTATCAATGACGCCGGGACAAAAATTAGGCGTGTTGAGCCAAGATCAGTTTGCGTTTGAAAAATACAGCGTAATTGATGTTGTGATCATGGGCGACAAGAAATTATGGGAAATAAAACAAGAGCGTGAACGCATCTATTCGCTACCAGAAATGAGTGAAGAAGATGGCATGAAAGTGGCTGAGCTTGAAAGTGAGTTTGCAGAAATGGACGGTTACAGCGCAGAAAGCCGTGCTGGTGACATTCTATTACAAGCCGGTATTGATGAAGAACTTCATTATGGCTTAATGCAACAAGTTGCTCCTGGTTGGAAACTGCGAGTGTTATTAGCACAAGCATTGTTCGCAAACCCAGATATCTTGCTACTTGATGAACCAACAAACAACTTGGACATTAATACGATTAACTGGCTAGCTGGTGAGCTTAATCAACGTAAATGTACAATGATCATCATCTCGCACGATAGACACTTCCTGAACTCTGTATGTACTCACATGGCAGACATTGATTATGGCGAGCTTCGTGTTTACCCTGGTAACTACGAATACTTCCTTGAAGCGTCTAGTTTGATCCGTGAGCAACTACTTTCTGGTAACGCGAAGAAAGCAGCAGAAATCAGTGAACTACAAGATTTCGTAAACCGTTTTGGTGCGAATGCATCTAAAGCGAAGCAAGCAAGTTCTCGTGCAAAGAAAATGGATAAAATCTCATTAGATGAAGTGAAATCATCAAGCCGCATGAGCCCATCAATTAACTTTGGTGAAGGTAAGAAATTACACCGTCAAGCACTTGAGTTGAAAGACTTGGGTCATGGATTTGAAGAAGAAGTATTGTTTGCTGGCGGTAACTTACTGCTTGAAGCGGGTACTCGTCTTGCAATCATTGGCGAAAATGGTGTTGGTAAAACAACGCTATTACGTTGTTTAGTTAATGATCTAGAACAAAACGAAGGTATTGTTAAATGGTCAGAAAACGCAACATTCGGTTACTGCCCACAAGACAGTACCGCTGATTTTGATAACGATTTAAGCATCTTTGATTGGATCTCGCAGTGGCGTACAGTTAAGCATGATGACTTGATGGTTCGTGGTATTTTGGGTCGTCTACTATTTACTGCAGATGATACAAACAAACAAGCAAGAAACTGTTCTGGTGGTGAGAAAAACCGTCTGTTATTTGGCAAGTTAATGATGCAAGACATCAACGTACTTGTTATGGACGAACCAACCAACCACATGGATATGGAAGCGATTGAAGCATTGAACGAAGCGTTAAAAGTGTACACTGGTACATTAATCTTCGTAAGCCATGACCGTGAGTTTGTTTCTTCTCTAGCGACTCAAATCATTGATGTTACAGATAAGAAATTAGTTAACTTCCAAGGTACTTACGATGAGTACCTAGATCATAAAAACAGAATGCATGTAGCTTAATTTTAATTAACGTTACTTAGCAAAAAAAACGCGAGACTGATGATATCAGCTCGCGTTTTTTTATTGCTTGATTAAATACTTCTACCAAACCCGAAATAGATAAAGGTATCGCTATCGCTGATATGAGTAAAATCACCGGTAATGGTTAATCGCCAGATTTATGCGGTTAATTCAAACTCTTTTTTATCCAATTCTCGCCCATTAAGAATGAGAGATAACTCGTGTATACCGACGTAAAACTTACGCGTGGTAATGAGTTTAAAGCTTTGCTTACGATCCACAGTGTATTTTTCTTTGGCTTCAATATCACGCTCGCTTATCTTAAAAACCTTACGTGCTAATGTGCCGTTGTTTTTTAGGTAATACAGGCCATATTCTAGACGCAGTTTTTTTCTTTTTTCGGTTGTGTTGTGAACCGTAAACGTGAACTCAAGGTTAGAGCCAATAGTGACTTTGGGTGTGGTAATGTCAAAATTAGATGTCTCAATGCCTTTACTTTCAAAACCGAACAATTCAAGCACCTCAGGATTGGCTTGTTTTAATAAAGTGCGGCAAGCATGCTTAATGAGTTTGTTGGTGTGTTCTGATTTATTAATGTGCGTTTTAGCAAATGAAATCACATAGTCAGGGTTGTCTTTAGCAATATCATTTAAGCTGTTAGCGACGCTACGTCTTACGGCCTCACAGCTGTCGTTGGTTAGTTCAAGAAGGATAGGTGTTAATGGACTAGGATCTTTCTTTAACTCACGTAATGCCATCCCCCAAGGTAATCGTGGTCTTGAACCTTCACTGGCTAAACGACGAACTCGGCGATGATCATGCGTTGCCCATAACATCATGTCATTAAGCATTTTCTGTTGATACTTAGCAATAAAAGGGCGAACGGCAAATTCACAAGTAACAAAAGGCGTTACGATAACAAAGGCCTTAATGGCATTGTCGTAATCTTCTAAGCCATAACGTTCAATGTACTCAGGTATAAATAAGTATTCTAAACTGTCGGGTTTTATCTCAAGGCTTTCAAAATAGGCGATAAGTTGAATGAGAATATCAGAAGCATGACTGAATTCTTTGGGCATAAATTGGTGTAGAACTTGAGTGGTGTGGCTTATGCGTTGTTTCATCTCAAAATCAAAGAACTCATCACAATAGATTTGAGTAATGAAGGCCTGTTTATCAAGCTCAGGAAGTACGTGTTTTAATGCGTTTGAGAGGAAATCATAGAAATCTTCAGAGAAAAGATCCTTAAATAGCGTGCTCATTAATTTTCCTTATATGAAAGTCATGTTCTTATCATTTTATATATAAACAGAAGAAGTGGTATTATTGCCGGCTAATTATATGACTTGGAAATATTTCGTGCCTTTACGCCTTGCCAAACCCCTTGCTGCTCTTGCTAATACCGTTGTTGTTCTCGATTTCGAAACCACTGGTTTATCCCCAAACCAAGGCGATCGTGCCATAGAAATTGGTGCGGTTAAGCTAGAAAATGGTGTTATTGTTGATCGCTTTCAAAAACTGATGAACCCTGGTTTTAGAGTTAGCTCGTTTATTGCTAATTACACAGGTATTACTAATGAAATGCTAGTGGACGCAGACGATTGTGGAACGGTAATGCATGAATTTGCAGATTTCATTCAAGGTTGCAATCTCGTTGCTCATAATGCTTCGTTTGATCAGCGTTTTTTGGATGCAGAGCTTGATGCAATTCAGCGAGATTATGATGGCACGTTCGCGTGTTCATTATTGGTATCAAGACGATTAACTCAAGATGCGCCATCGCATAAATTGGGCGAGTTAGTGGCGTATCATCAAATTGATAATGACGGTGTGTTTCACAGAGCATTAGCCGACGCAGAAGTGACCGCGTCATTATGGCAAGTTCTGCTCGATACCCTAAAAAGTGACTACGCGATTACCCGTCCTGATTTTTCATTAATGCAAAAAATAGCTAAGACTCCAAAAGGGTCAATCGATCAATTTCTTAAGAAACAGGGCTAGTTTTAACCGTCTTTTTTCTAACAAACGTTTATGTGTGATTTCAGCATAAGCGTTTTTTATTTCCAGCCAGAAAGCCAATCGTCTTGGTTTTTTAATTCTTGCCAATCCAATGCTTGTGTTCGTTTTGTCATGACGGCTTCTATTAAACAATGCGTCACTTCATTTTCTTCAAATTCAACCTCTGTAATTAAAAAGTGTTTCTCTTTTTTTATTGGATTTACGGCAGTCCATTTACTATTTAATAGTTTCTTAGGGTTGATTTGATTCATCATTATTCCTTAATTATTTTTTTAAGTCATTGTAATGTCGCTTATAAAGCATAGACCAAAGTAGGTTAGGTTGGTGGTCTAGATGCGTTGTTTTTAAGCAAACCCTGTATTTCATAATATAAGCTGATATAATTGAACAAGTGTTCAAGTTTTTTAAGAGTAATTTATTATGGCAAAAACAGCCAAATTTAACAGAGACGATGTGATTGAAAAAGCGACCAATCTTTATTGGGAAAAAGGTTTTCACGCCACATCCATGCGTAATCTTCAAGATGTAATTGATATGCGCCCTGGCAGTATTTATGCGACATTTGGTAGTAAAGAAGGTTTGTTTAAAGAAGTGCTACATAAGTACACGGAGATGGGTGTTGCTCAAATTGCCGAGTGTAGAGCCAATACTTCATCTCCTCTTAATGCTCTGAAAAACTTTATTACTTTGATTGTGCTTGAAAGCCAAACCTCTGCCCCAAGCGGTATGTGTATGTTGGCAAAAACGATTGCAGAATTAACTGAAGAAAACGCAGAATTGCTTACTGAAGCCAAGAAAATGCTCGTTATCATGGAAGGTCAATTTATGACCTTATTAGAAGAAGCACAGCAGCAAGGTGAGTTAAGTAAAGACAAAGATGTATCTCAATTGGCGCGTTTTGTTCAAGTACAAATTATGGGGTTAAGAGTCTATGCTTGTGCAAGTAATGGAGACGCACCTTTAGATCAAATGATTGATGATATGTTCATGACATTAAAAATCGGTGCGTAAGAATTAAAATAACCGAATGATAGATAATAAAAAGCCAATCCGATGAGATTGGCTTTTTAGTTTTCGTCGATGTTATAACCAGAAGAATTACGTTATGTTGCTGTTATAGATTATTTATCCCAAGCAAACTGTTTAAATGCGCTGTCTACTGGTGTGTGAGCAAGATGGTTGGTGTAATTACTCATTACTTTTTGAGCCATACCCAAAACAATTTCTAGCAGTTGTTGATGAGTAAATCCGGCATCGAAGAAAGTCTGTATTTCTGCTTGAGAAAGCTCCCCACGATTGCGAACCATTAATAATGTTGTTTCGTGCAACACTTGCAGTTTTTCTGTTGGCATAATTTCTCGGTTACGCAATGCTTCAGTGATTGTTGCATCGACTTTCATCATATGTGCAATCCCAGTATGAGCAGGAACGCAATAAGTACAATTGTGTTCTACGTTAATGGTTTGCCATACTACCGTTAGCTCTTCTGCATTGAATGATGATTCAGTAAACAATTTATGTAGCACTTGGTAGCCTTCAAGCAATCCGGGAGCTTCTGCCATTACAGCGTGAAGATTAGGAAGCATACCATTCGTTTTTAATGATTTTTCTAGAATTGGTTGGCTTTTAGTTGGCGCTGATTCAAGTGTATGAATAGTAAATGTAGTCATCATTTTTCCCTTAATAATTCATTGTTTTTTGGTTTAACGTTGTGTTGATGAAATTCACTATAATTAATTTTGAACGATTGTTCAATTATTATTTTGAGCGATCGTTCAAAATGGTTTGTTTTTTAGTGAAAATGAAATTTAGATGTTTGATTTCCATGATTAAATAAATTTAATTTTATGCTGAATGTTTAAATCATAAATGTTGTGAAAGAGTTACGCTTACTATTGGAAAGGATTTCTTTGCCCGCCGATCGTAAATTTTTTCTAAAAAAATCGTTAATGTATTTAAGTTTAATCAATTATTTTTATCGTAATAAGAAGACAAACTTGTTTTACATGAATAAAAGTGAGGCCTATTTTATATGCTTTAGTTTTCATAAATCGTTGGAGTCTTAATTACGACAGAGAGGAAACAAAATAATTGCTACCAAGATCTTAAAACGATAAAAAGAAGCACAAACTGGAAAAGTATTGTTGCTATTTACTCAATAGAAAGTGCTAGTATTCTCGCACTTTAGTTAGAAACTAAAATGCAATAAATTCAGTTATGTAAAGAGTGTTTACCATTGATGTGTAGTGGCACGTAAGTGACGTCATTGAATAATATGACCTCATCAATGGTAAACAATCTACCATATGTATGGAGCAACAAATGAGTGAGCAAATTCTCACACTATCACAATTAGGCTGGCGTCCTTATTTTCAACAACAACTGACTCTAGATGATTTAACCGAGTTTCAAACGGGTCGAATTATTGAACAACACCGAAGCAGTATCATTGTTTTGAGTGAGCAAGGTCAGGTGAGTTTATTACCACCATCAGGTGATGATCGTGTTTGTGTGGGTGATTGGGTATTGTTTGATGAAAATCTACGAATTCAACGTGTACTGGATAGACAATCTTTGTTTGATCGTAAAGCTCCAGGATCAAAAATCGCAACGCAATTGATTGCCGCGAATATTGATAATGTCATGATTGTCTGTTCATTAAATAACGATTTTAACCTAAGCCGTATTGAGCGTTATCTTGCTATCGCTAAAGAAGCAGAAGTTGAGCCAGTTATTGTGCTGACTAAAGCCGATTTATGTGCTGATGTTGATGACAAACAAGACCAAGTTCAAAAACTGAATCGTTTTATGAGTGTATACAGTGTAAATGCACTAGATGTGAATGATCTTGTTGCATTGCATAGTTACTGTAAGAATGGTCAAACATTGGCATTCTTAGGTTCATCTGGTGTGGGTAAATCAACGCTTGTGAATGGCTTACTTGGTTTTGAAGCACAGCAAACAGCCGACATCCGTGAAGATGACAGCAAAGGTCGACATACAACAACGCATCGCGCACTAAAATTGATGCCACAAGGTGGTCTATTAATGGACACTCCTGGAATGCGTGAGCTTCAATTAAGTGATTGCGAGCAAGGCGTAAATGCAACGTTCAGTGAAATTACTGATCTTGCAGAAAAATGCCGCTTTGGTGATTGTACTCATGTTGCTGAACCGGGTTGTGCAGTATTAAAAGCGGTGGAGTCAGGTGTTCTTGAAGAACGTCGTTTGGTGAGTTTCCAGAAATTAATGCGTGAACAAGCAATTAATGGTGCGAGTCTTGCTGAACAACGAGCAAAAGATAAAGCGTTTGGCAAAATGGTGCATGGCGCGATAGCTGATGCCCGTAGCCGTAAAAAAGGGTATGAGACAAGCGCTTATTAATACCTAAAATCAATTCAAATAAAAACCGCCAATATTCCATTGGCGGTTTTTTTGTGCGTGAAGTTTTTAAAATTGTCACTCATGCCTTGAGCGGTAATAGATATTGATAACAACGATAGATTATTTTTCAAATGGAATGTTGTCGCTTTTTTTAATCATTATTTATCACGAACAACTATGATCTCATTATCAAAGGTCGTCTAGGTTGTCGTTGTTTGAGTATGAAAAATGTCAGTTATTGAATCCAGATGACATCTTGCACAAAGAAGGCAGTGGTGCTCAGCGAATTTTACCTGAATAATAACAAAATAGATTTTAATGAAGTGGTTGTGAGTGATATGAATAATAAACACGTAGGCAAATTAGTATTAAGTACTGAGAAGATTAAAGCAGGCGTTGCTCTTGTCGCGGATAAATTAAATCAACAGTTTTCAGGTGAAGAGGTCGTCATTATTTCAATGGTTCCGGGTGGGATTCTTTTTACCGCGGATCTTGTTAGAGATCTGACGTTAGATATTAAAATGGATTATGTTTCATGTCCTCATACCCCTGGAGACAGCAATAACAACTCAAATATAGAGTATCACCAAAATATACCGGTTAAAGGTAAGCACGTTGTGCTTGTTGATGACGCGATTGAATCGGGTGGCACAATGAAGCGTGTTGCTAAATACATAGCAGAAGAGTTCGGGGTTAAATCTCTCTCAATTGCGACATTATTTGTGAAGCCGGGTCGGGTTGATATTCCATACCCTCAATATTTCGCTTACGAAATGGAAAACGATGACATGCTGATAGGTTATGGATTACCTTGGCAAGACAAACATCGTAACATTCCATTTGTGTCTAAATTAATAAGTTAATTAACGGTAGAATCTTTTTATTGTAGATAGATTCAAGTTCCAATTTTGGATGAATCTCGTTAAAGTATCGCCCATTGAAATGGCATAGTCCAAATTGTTTAATTCAGTAAGAGAATACAAGTATGACGCAAGAATTAGAGATGATCACTAACCTAGAAGATCTAGAAACGTTTATCGTAGCTGCTGAAAATGGGGGTTTTGGGTTAACGAATGTTGCTGGTATTGCAATGGCAACCAACAATAAAGACGGTCGTCGTTTTGTTGCGGTATTAGATGATAAGCACCAACTATTGTTGTCTCGTTGGGTAACAGAAGAAGTATTCCAAACAGGACAAGATTTAGTACGTAATGGTTCAAACCGTACTACGCACTAAATTGAGTGATTACAGTAAAGCCCTATACGAAGAGTGTAGGGCTTTTTTATCGTGTGGATAGCGTGTTTTATTTCCACTGAAGAGTATAACTATACATTGTGGGATAATTTTTATGCCTTTACTACTCTATTACGTGGTGACTACTGAGGTATCTATCTAGAAAATAAGGAGGTATAACAAATACTATAAGATAAAAAGATTGGTCTAAGAATGTAGATGCAATTTTATCCTCGTTGTTTACGTAAGCAAATAAAGCAAATATATTTAGCAGAACATAAAGCGCAACTAAAGCAGTTAAAACAATTAAGAGTAAACCAAGAAGGTCTCTTTGAAATACTTTTGATATCGTCATATTTATTCCCTCAAAAATGTAACGTCCATTTTTAATTTACGCCTAATCAACTGGTGTCTTTTTGAGCTATATCAATATTTGGTTTATAAATAAGAAATGAAAGAAGCATTTTAAATGGAAGGTTTTATATTGAAAAGTAAAATTTATTATAAAAATCAACGTTATTTATATTAACGCTTGTAACATTTAAATGTTATTTTTTGCCTGTTAATTTATTAAATGTTGAGAGTTTAAGCATAATAATCCAACGGATGTTATAAAAAATCTATTACTAATAATATAAGTTTTCTATGCTAATACCTTACCCATAATCATTTCCTATGGCATAGGTATAATGGCTAATAAACGGTAATACCGTAGTAGATTCATTGGATTATATAAAGATGAATGGTAATGATATTTAACACTGTTTATAAAAAAGGGTTAAGACTCTTTTAAAAAGAAATATCTTAACCCTGTTGGTATGCGTCTAATAAGAAGTGATAACTTACTTCTTTAGCGTATTAATTAATGATTGTGATCAGCATTATCACAGTTTTTAGGCTCATAGCGTTCAGCCAGAACTCTTGGCGTGTTATGTGTTGGAATTGATACTGCACGCATCGCTTCATTGCCCCCTTGTACTGTATATACAGGCTCAAGTTTTGGACTGCTAATCGCTATTGAATTCAGTACGTTGTTATCACAGATAACAGAGGCTGATACTGGATTTTCAGAACGTGCCACGTTTACATGGAACTTATTCATGTTATCCGCGTTACGACGGTTATTCTTCAGTGCAAACTTTTGAACATCGCCATTTTTCATGCTTACTTCTAACGCACATTCACTTACTGTTAAGCTTGCTGAATTGTCAGGGTAAACATAACCATAAGAACCATGCAGAGCAGGGAAGATATAGCTATCCAGCTTGTTTTTAGGATCGTAGTAACCCACTAATGTTGTTACAGGAACGCCAAATGAGGTTGGACGAATCACTTTGTTTTGTTCATATTCGCCATTTTGTACCCACGTTTGACCATCAGATACAAACAGTAAGCGGCTACCGTTGTAAACAAGGATTTCTTCGTCATTGATGGTTAAGATAGAGTTGTAACCTGCATCTGAATTAAAGGTAAATACTTTACCTTTGTTTATTGCTGACGCAGCAGGAACAGACATGTCTTGTGCCCAATGACCATTCCAAGTTGCAAGGTCTATTTTATCGAAATCCGTTAATAGTGTCGCGATATGGCTTGCATTAGCGTCCCATGGGTTGACTGATGTCGCTTCTAAATCATCGATTGAATGCGTGTACTCAACCATGCTCTCTGTTGCTTCATCCCACTTTTTAAAGCCCGTTGATGAGGTTTCATCAAATACAATTTTGCTTTCTAAATTTTGCTGAATAAAGTGCATTGAATACGGCGTATACAGCGTAAATCGTTGTGCCCCATACATTGCGCTACCGCCAGCCATTGAATCATAACCAAAGCTAAACATGCCGCTAAATGGTTCAACACATTGACCATCAAGACAGCTTTGAGCACCGTTGTTAGATGGTGAGAAGTTTGGAATAAACACATCGCGTGAAGAGTCCCAACCCCATGTCGAGTTACTCATGTTGGCAGGTTTATGGATAGACCCTTCAAACCCACCAGGGTAGTGGCCTAAACCGTAGTTATGCCCTACTTCATGGCTAAACTCATTACCAATAGAGCTATCAAGTGTCACCATACCAGCACCACCAGAACCGCCGTGAGTTTGTACGCCATTGTTGTAGTTACCACGGCTGTTATGAGCGGTTAATTGAGCGGCTACATAAGGGTTTTCACTTTCACCAACACCTACGCTTGAGTTAATACCGTAGTTGGCGTTGTTGATACCGATAGAGATTAACTCTTTACCAATACTTTGACGCATAGTGCCTGAATGCCAGCCACCCTTACTTGGGTCAAGATCAGTTAATAAAGTGCCATCTGGTAGCATTACTTCAGCAAAGTGCACTGGTTCATATTCACTCACCACCATTTTACTTACAGGGGCTGTTTCAAAGTATTCGCGCTGTGCTGCTTTGTCGGTTTGGAAGTGGAAAGCATCACGAGGCTCAACAAGCATGCCAACGTCAATGGTATGAAGCAGTAACTCAGTTGGAGCACCTACTTTAATTTGCGCTAATGTGCCTTTTTTACCTTGGTTTTCAAATGATAATTTCAGACCAGCATTAAGCCATTCTTTTGGTAGTTCAGCAGACCAAAAACCATCCGCATAACCGATCTTATTGAAAATTAAATCATCTTCTAGCACCCATGCACCATTAACGTTTTTAAACACAGTGGTTGTGCCGCTAACAATCGTTTTAGAGCGCTCTGGGTAGTAATTTACGTTTGAGTTGTAACCTGCACTTGAGGTAAATACGAATATTTTACCATCGAGTTCTGGATTATTTTGCTCAAGTACAATGTCTCGGATCCAATGACCGTTCCATGTGTTCAGTTTTACTACGTTGTGTTCAGCTAGCGCGGCAGAAATTGCTTGGCTTGATACTTCACGAACGTTGAATGCAGCAGCTTCATCGTAGCTAAAATCAATATTCGGATTAGTGATTTCAGGCATAGCCATCACATTTTGAGCCAACAAATCAGGACGTTTCATTTCTAACGTACCTAATATTTTACCATTACGATCCATTGCTGTTAGAGCAACTGATGCGTATGAAGCAAAGGTTTCTGTTGGTTTAAACATGACTTTTGTCGCACGTTGACCAACTAGGTGCATGCGTTTTTCTTGTTCAGTCGCTTTTGCTGAAATAATGTGGGCTTGAGCAAATAATACGCCACCAGAAAGATCGCCAACTAATGAATTGTCTAATTGATTAGTGTTGAAGAATATCGCTGGTTTTTCAATAACAGGAGTACACTCTGAGGTATCGATGTTGGTCGACATCGTGTTTTCCCAAATGTAATTGCCTTCGTTGTCTTTAGACCCTCTTGCTGCTGCATAAAGACCAAGTGTACATTTCTCAGCGATATCAAAGGTTTCAGGATAGATATCAAATCCACCGTCGTACCAATATTTTTCCCAGCTAGTTGGAAGAAAATCGAATACGGTTTCAAACTCTGAGTCGAAGTCCATCAGGCCAAACTTCACATTGCCATCAAAGTTAATTCTTAATTTTTTCCCTTTGTATTCAAGGTATTTTTGTTCACCTTCTTGCGTGATGTTTGCAGGATCACTAGCAAGTACCGCTAATTCAGCCATTTTATTTGTAATTTGAACATTAGCGTCATTGAGCGGATGGTTTGCTGCATAAACGTTAGTCGCTAATGTAGCGGCAATAAACATACCTAAGACTGTCTTTTTCATAGAACCTCAATTTTTATTATTATTTAAATAACTAACGCTTTTTAATTGCGCTGTATTATTCGTGAGGCTTATAGCTCAAAAGTGAGAATAAGATATTTAAATAGATTGAAAATAAGAGGTTTATTCCAGAACTTAATACAGAAAAAGCAAAGTTAGGCAGTAATGTCACTATTTATTTCCTTTAATCCTCGCAACAATGAAATCAACGGCAGCTTTAACTTTAGGGGTAGCATACGCCAGTTTCTGATACAGCATATAGACGGCAAGAGTTTGATTTTGAGTGATATTTAATGGCTCGTTAAAGGTTAATTCCACCAATTCTCCTTGTTGTAAATGAGGTTCTAGTACCCACCTCGGCATCATTATAATTCCAGCCCCTTTTATGGCTTTATCTGTCAGCCATTTACCGTTATTTGTTGTTAAAATGCTTGGCGCAGATACTTCTTGCCATTCTCCATTTATCTCGCTTAACCAAGGGGTAGGGCCATTGGGCGTTTTGAAATAAAGACCTTTATGATTAGGCAGCTCTTTCGTGCTTGTCGGGTGGCCATATTTTTTAAGATAGGAAGGAGAAGCGGCAGGAATAAAACGATTATCCATAAGGTAGATAGCAACCACGCGCTCATCTGGCGCATAACCGCCACGGATCGCAATATCCACATCGTCTCGGTCTAATTTAGAGAGCTCATCGCTTAGTACTACATCCAACAAAATATCTGGGTAGCGTAAGATAAATTCGTCCAAAATAGGTGCAAGAATACGTTCACCAAAACCAACCATGGTACTGATTTTAAGGGTTCCAGTTGGTGTGGTTTGATAGTTTTTTACTGCCTGATCGCATTGTTCAAGTTGCTGAACAAGTGCCGTGACTTGGGTATAATATTGTTGACCTACTTCTGTTAAAGAGACGGTTCTCGTCGTTCGTTTTAACAGCTGCGCCCCAAGGGAAGCTTCAAGATCTGCGATTCGACGTGAGATAGAAGAAGCGGGAACATCAAATTTTTTAGCTGCTGCTGAAAAGTTTCCTGCCTCTACCGTTGCTGTAAAATATTTTAATGCTCGCAATTGGTCCATAATTTTATTATTGCCTTTTTAACAATAGAACTACGTATATTATCTGCTATATCTAATTAAAAATAGAGGCAGTTAAAAAGGTGAAATTTGGCATCATGTCTTTATCTGTATAATGTTCGTATAGATATTGTTCTGTATGGAATAAGAGATAATACAAGCAAGGAACAATGCGCTAACAATTTTTGGTGGCTATTTTTACACCACAATTACAAAAACAAAAAACCTTATAATTCATAAGGTAAAAATCTGGTTTCATAAAATGAAAGTGGTAGCATGATCAGATATGTTATTAAAGGGATAGAAAAATGGTTACAACCACTCCAACGCATTTTAAAGTTAAGGTGAATACAAGCAAAGGAAGCTCTTACTGGACACTCAGTGGTTCTACAACCATTATTGAAGACGCAGCTGTCTTCACTATGGATTCCATGCCTGACTTCTTTAGACAATCTTTAAAGCAAGACTTTATTGAACTGTTAGCAATTGAATAAAGTCACACGGTTTGATATTTATATCAGCAATAACCTTGTTCGTTTTTGCTGATTAATTAAGGGCATTTAGCATCTCAGAACATTGCTTTGGCATAACGGGTGCAGATGCTCTTTTTTTCTGTGGTGTTGGGTTCAATCGCCAGCTTTTCGCTTCGTGTCCACAACCATCCCCTTCTGGTGGCTCAGCTTGGTTAATGCAGTTTTTATCCTCTTTAGGACAATTAAGGCGCACATGCATATGAGCACTGTGTCCCCACCAAGGACGTACCTTGCGTAACCATTCTGTATTCTTACTTTCTTCTTCACACAGTTTTTCTTTGATTGCAGAGTTAACAAATATACGAGCTACTCTTTCATCTTTTGCTGCCATTTTAATTAATTCAAAGTGTTCTGGTTGCCAGTATTGCTCTTTAATGGTTGTCGTTGGTTTATCTACTAGGCTAATCGAATAGGGCTTTTTCAGATCTTTTTTGGTTAGTGGTGTAGTTAATAAGCGTAGCCAAATATCAACATCAAGTCCTGTCTGATGGCTGGAGTGGCCGTGAGAAAATCGCCCTCCTTGTGGTAAAGACATATCAGCAATTAACAATTGTTTATTGAGATCCTTTTCTGAAGAGATAGCGAGATCTTGAATAAAATGGATGGTATCTGAATGAGCGAAATAACGCTTACGTTCACTGCGAACCACTTGATAACCCTTTCCGGTTAAAGGCAAAGCGTTTGCACCTTCAAGACAGCCATTGGCGTAACTACCAATAGATTCAATTGCTTGATTAGTTGGAGATAGCATTGATTCCCAAGGTGTCGCATTTACCGAAAAGCTATAGCAGATAAAATATAAAGTAATGAGGTAGTAACGCATTGGTTTATCCCTAAACTACATTGTAATTTACAATATATTAACCTAAATAAAGCGAGCACACTCATGGTAATTTCCTCCTTAATTATTCTTTGAATACTCAGAAATAGAAATTACTAAATAAATAACTGATTAAAGCGGATAAGACTGACATTTTAGATTAAGTAGAAATATAGACCTATAATTAACACTAATATCAGTTAATTTAGGTTTAGGTCGCATTCTGAAAAAGAGAACTTCGTAACTCAGCGGTTTGGGACTTGTGTATCACATCGAGGAATAACTAGATGATATAAAGGCAAAAAATACACTTACAAAAAGTAAGTGTTAATGATGTCATTATGATTCTGGAGTAGTAGTATGCAAGACAATAATGCACGATTTCCCACGATAGCCAAGGTTCTAATTTTTAGACAATTTTTATGGGGTGCCGCCTTCTATGGCGCTTTTGTTCTTTTAACCAAATTCTTCCTCAATGATCTTAATTACAGCGAAGCTGATACCATTATGATGATGGGTGCCTTTGGTGCGGTTGGCCCTGTATTCTCTGCTGTCGGTGGTTTTCTAGCGGATAAATTTATAGGTGCGTTCCGTGCCGTTTATATTGGTTATGCGGTTTATTTAGTGGGGTTCTTATTACTCGGTATTGGAGCAAGTCAACTTAACATTCCAATGAGTATTTTATCTATCGCATTAATTGGTTTTGCTCGTGGTTTATCTGCGACGTGTCCAACCGTGTTATTTGGTAACTCATATTCTGAGACGAACCGTGAAGCTTTCCAGCAAGGTCTTACGGTTAACTATTCAATTAATAACCTTGGTTCTTTTTCTGCTAAATACCTTTTTCCTTTTTTAATCACTTATCTGGCATACCAAGGTGTTTTCTTCATCTCTGCTATCTTAATGGCACTGAACTTACTGATGTTTTATAAGTATCGTAAAGAGTTGGCAAGTGTGGGTAATGATTTAGATAAAGCGCCATTATCATTAAAAACGTGGACTCTATTTTTTGCAGGCTCTGCAGCAATGCTTGCTTTAATATTTTGGATATTCTCAAACCTTGATACAGGTAAATACATTCTGTATGCATTAGGTTTTGGGGCTATTGGTTACTTCATTTATGAAATTACAAAAGCGACGCGTGCATTCCAATATAAAATGGTAGCAGTGCTGATCACCGTTTGTATCCTTATCGTGTTCTATTTCTTCTATGGTCAAATGTTCACTTCAATGAACATGTATGCGATTAATTTAATGGATGATACTTTACTTGGCTTCATTCCAATTCACCCTGAATCAAATATGGCGTTCAACCCGCTGTGGTGTTTTGTGCTTGGTGGGCCAATGATCCAACTTTACGCATGGTTAGATCGCAAAGGCTACTCACCAACTATTCCAACTAAAATTGCAGGGGCATTTATGCTAACTACCATTGCATTTGCTTTGTTGGGATTTTCTGCTGGCACAATGGGAGAAAATGGAAAAATCTCAGCAGACTGGATTTTATTTGTTCACTTTTTCCAATCAGGTGCAGAGCTTATCGTTGGAGCACTAGGTGCTGGATTTATTTTTGAAATGGTGCCACGTTACCTTGCGGCATTCTCGATTGGTTTACGTGCTGTGGCTATCTCATTAAGTGGTATTTTAGCTGCGGTAATAGCAACAAAAATCGCTTTGCCTAAAGACATCGTATTTACACCAGAAGTGGTGGAGACGGTATATACCAGTTACTTTTATATGCTAGCGCAAGTGGCTGCATTTATGGCTGTATTGACGTTAGGGCTATCTAAGGTGATTCAAAGATTAATCGCTCGTGGTGAAGAATTGGAAGCCGAAGAAAAAGTAGAGGCGACAATGAAGCCAGAAGTTCAGAGTTAGAATTTAGTTAATAACTCAGCTTAAAATAGCAACAATAAAAAGGGCGAGTGTCGCCCTTTTTTATGTTTAATAGATAATTAGATAAGCTCTGTTTGGTAAGGTTGGGTAATTATTCTGTGTAATTACAGCTTAATTTACCCGAACTAACTTATTAATCTCATATTCTAAATTATCAAAATATGGGTTCCACGTGAGTCGAGCATAAGCCTTCCCTTCTTCTTGATAACCCCATGCCGAGAACCACACATTCTCTCCTTGTTTACAGGACTGAGTTTGTTCTTCATCTAAACTGTTGGTACAGATTAGTTTTTCTGCTTTTTTCCCATAATAACTATTGCTAGGCGAAAATAATGGGCTCATGTGCGATGCCGTACTGATATGTAAAGAATCTAACTTCATAGGGTAGGCTTGAGTTCGTTTCTTTATTAGCAAATTTTGTTGATCGCCGTACCAAATCAAGTGGTTGTTAGGGTTTACAAATTTATCTGCGAAAAATTCCGTGGTCGCTTGTGAATTTATAATGCTGTCGGCTTCACTAATCACAATTAAAGTGGGCACTGTAATTTTTTTATTAATGATTGTTTTTCTAAATGCGACGGCACTGTCGGAGTATTGCGCCATACCGTGCATGGATATTGAGCTGTATCGTGCAAAATTATTTTCTTTTTTTGATATTCCATCCCAAAATACAGAAACGACTGAACTTAGTTTTTCTAATGTAGGATTTAGTGATTCAAAACCGGGTGAAACAAAAACAAGGCCATCAATACCTTCATTATTTAATGTATGAATCGCTGTTAAATTAGCGCCAGTTGAAAATCCACTTAGCCACACTTCTTGATAGTCTTTTTTCAGAAGATTAGCGTAGTGGTCAACAATGTTTTGCCAATCTTGATAGGTAGTTAAATGCATATCTTCTGGTTTACTTCCATGCCCCGGAAGTAAAAGGACTTGCACATAAAATCCTTGCTCTGAGAATGTCGTAGCAAGATCACTAAAGCTGTATGGAGAATCGCCTAATCCATGTACCAGTAGGATTGCTTTTTTCGAGTTTTTATTGCCACGCTCAAAGGGCATGTTCATTGTTAACTCTTTTTCATGATCATCAGAGATAAAAGCACGATGCTCAGAGAGCCAAGCTTTGGTTTCCAATAAGTACTGATCAAATGAAGGCTGTAGATAATTGTAATACTGCTCAGATAAATGCAAAGGTTTAGGATTATTAGAGAAAGCAGAGCACCCGATAACAAGCAGTGGTAAGCAGATCGCAGTTAAATACATAATAAATTTACGCACGACGATTCCTTAAATGATAAAAAGTGACGATTAAGCATATTCTGCGCTCGATAATTTAATGTCTTTATTAGTTTCGATTTATTTGAGGCGATTAGCTATTAAGGTTGCTCGCCATTTTCTCTGCAACACGCTTAAATTCTGCAATTTCTGCTTCTGAAAGATCCATCGACATTTTTTCAAACATTGTTTTATCAATGACTGAGATCTTTTTCATTATCTCTTTTCCGCTTTCAGTGATACGAAGGCATTGGCTGCGTTTATCTTCAGGGTTTGGCTCCTTTATGATGAGCTCTTGCGTGAGTAAACTGCTTAAAAGGCGTGTGACTTGAGCCTTATCTCGGTTTAAATAGTTAGCAATATCAACGGCTGTGCAGTGCGGTTTGTGGTTAATGATCTTGATAACTCGCACATGCATAGGGGTGATCCCAAGATGTAATTCTTCAATTTTATCATGCAAATTACGTTTTAACGTATGTACTAAGGTGAACAAACTATCTAACGATTTTCTTTGTGACATTAAAATCTCGCCATTGAAAGTAGTTGACATTATCAACTAAAAATATATAGTTGATATTATCAACTTAATTGAGCGATCTTTCAAGAAGAAGTTCAAATCGGTTTGTTATTATTTACGACACAATTAAGATTATTAGAAGGCAGAACTATGATCCCTAAAATTAGAAAAGATAAGTGTTATCGAGTGACCATTGAAGAGATAACACCAGAGCAAGAAACTGCTCAAATATTGGTGTTTGAATTTCAAGATCGTGAAGATGTATTTAATATTGTTGGTAATCTAAAGCAAAAGAGTGGCTTAGAGCCAGAGGTAGCTACAAAAGTGGGCGTAGCATTACGTTTATTAGGCCCAGTGATGATGCAAAACCGTAAACATGAATTGTTTGCTGATTTTATGCCGCACTTTAAAACTTTTATGCAGAACTTGAAGAGTAAAGTGAAAGCGGCATCATCTGTATAGCTGAGTGGGTTATGAAGGGCAAGTAAGCTTTAAATTTTTCGATATATAGCCTCCATACTAGCCGCCAATACGACGGCTAATAATGGAGTGATTTAATTTTTATTTAGACAGTTCAGCCGCCGTATCAACAAAAATACCTTGAATGTCTTTTGCTTCACGCTCTGTTTGTCCGCCATGTTTTAAAAATGCAGAGATAATAGCGGCTGTTTTTTGCTCTTTAGCTCGTTCTAAAAAGTAACGTAACTCTAACTCTGCACCCACGTCTTCATCTTTAATTGATGCCGCAATGATCTCTTTGTACATCACAATATCACGCACTTCTAATGTACTAATCACACCTAAAGTCATTGCTAGAAAGTTATCCATTTCCGCTTTAGGTACAAATTGAGTAATGATATTTAAGTTCTCAGCTTGCTGCGCTGTGAAATCGTTACCCAATAATAGAGCTTGTAATGCTTTGTTTTTGCCCATTCTTCTTGCGAACTGAACCGCACCTTGACCGCCAGTAGGAATATTCACATGAACTTCTGGTTGAGCAAACGCTGCATTCTCAGTGCCGTAAGCAAGGTCACACGCCATAACAAACTCATTACCGCCCCCACGAGCCACGCCATCAACCAAAGCAACAGATACTTGTTTCATCGCCTTGATGTTCATGATCATGTGGTTGAACTCAATAGACGCTGCTTGGCCGCCTTGCGTGCCGTTAATCACATTCAGATCAAGATGCGCTAAAAAGAAGGTTTCATGCAGTGATTTAAACACCACCACTTTAGTTTCTCGGTCATCTTTTAAAGAAAGTACATATTCATTAATTTCGTTGATTAGATTAATGGTTAATACATTCACTGGTGGATTGTTGATAGCAACCGTTGCGATACCATTTTGGTTAGTGATTGATAATGTTTTCATAATGTACTTCCTTTAAATCGCCTATTGGCTAGTTAAATATAATTACGTTGAGAGGGCGTCCTCTCCGTCAGTGAGATAAATATAAGCAATCTATTAGGTGAGAAAAATACCGTTACTGGCATAAGATTGATGCTAATATTGCACCAATACTGTTTTTATTTATTCTCATGAGGCTCATATGGACTTTTCTAATCGCTTACTTTTATTGCTAGAAGTCACTGAACTTGGCTCTTTTACTAATGTTGCCGAGCAAAAGAACCTAGATCGCTCGGTCATATCAAAGCAGATCAGTCGCTTAGAAGAAGAGTTAGGGGTTCGTTTACTTAACCGCACCACGCGCTCGTTATCATTAACAGCAGCAGGCAGTGAAATGGTGAGCCAAGCAAAATTGTTACGTGACTTATTGAATAACACGCACCGTTTAGCGCAAAACTACCATTCAGAGCCTAGAGGGATATTAAAGATCACGAGCTCAATGATGTTTGGCCGTCAGTACGTTCAAGATGCGATCTCTGTTTTTCAGAAGCAATACCCAGATGTGAAATGCGAAATGAGATTAGAAGATAGAGTGGTTGATATTGTGCAGGAAGGCTTTGATATTGGTTTTCGTATTGGTAGACCAAAGAACTCCAGTTTGATCTCTCGTAAGATTGCCCGAAGTCGTTTATTAATTGTCGCCTCTCCAGATTTCATTCAGGAACACGGTCAGATAGAGACAATTGAAACGCTGGAATCACTGCCAGCGACGATTTATGCTGCGCCTGGATTGTTCATTAATAAATTTAATTATCTTGATGAGAACAATATTGAACAGCAATTTCAACTTAATGTCGCTTATAAAGTGAATGATGTTGAGATGGTAGTAAAAAGCGCAGTGGCTGGTAATACGCTTGCTGTGGTAACAGCTCAAATGATAGAGAATGAAATCACTGAAGGGAAGTTAATCCCAATAATGACGCATTTGAATATTGAAGATTTTGGAACCTTTTATGCTGTGTACCCACACCGAGATGCGCCCATCAAAACTAAGTTATTTATCGATGTTTTAAAATCGATTATTGGAGAGGGCTCACCGGTGTGGGAGAAAAATATACCGAATTTTTCAACGCTGTATGGTGGTAATAAGTAAAGAACGGATTAACTTTTAATCATGGCCGGTATGAGTTAATGTGATTTTTAATCATAACTGTGTCACCTTATAGTTAATTCATCAAAGACAAAATGAGTAATCAAAGATGAATGTGATGAACCCTAAGAGAGACATTATGAGCCTTAATATAGTCGAAGTGTCAGCAGATCATGATGAAGAGTTAAGCTGTGTTATTAAATGCGTAGGCGAAGAATACGGAGCCGTCGGTGAGGGCTTTGGTCCATCGGATGCCGAAGTGGATGCAATGAGTTTGTCTTATACTAAAGAAAACCGCAGTCATTATTTGGTCGCGTTATTGGATGGAAAAGTCGTCGGTGGCTGTGGCCTTGCCCCCTTTGGTAATGATGAGAATACCTGTGAATTAAAAAAACTGTTTTTGCTTGAAGAAAGCAGAGGGTTAGGCCTTGGAAAGCAACTTGCTATTGCGTGTTTAGCGTTTGGGAAAGAGCAGGGCTTTACTCAATGTTATCTTGATACGCTTTCTAATATGGTTGCGGCAGTGCGATTGTACGAAAAACTAGGCTTTGAACATCTACCACAACCACTTGAAGAAACACTTCATGGGGCATGTGATGTTTGGATGCTAAAACAGCTGTAAATAAGAACTCAAGGATGAGGCATGAATAACTACAAACTGCTACGCCCGTTATACACCTTGCTACAAACACGAAGTTTGACAGGATCAGCGAAACGCCTAAACGTAACGCAATCAGCAATGAGTAGAACCTTAACTCAAATTAGAACCGCCTTTAATGATCCTATTTTGATCCGAGAGGGGAACCAGTTTGTGGTCAGTGCAAAAGGTGAAGCATTACTGAAAAAACTGCCATCAATATTGGCGACTCTTGATGACTTATATGACGTAGAGATATTCTCTCCTAAAGAATGCAGCCGAGAGTTTACACTGGCTTACACCGCCTTTCTTTCGGAATCGATTGTTCCCGTTATTTGCAAAGAAATAGTGGTTCAAGCACCTAATGCCTCGTTATATAGTCAGCTTTGGCAAGAGCAACACATTCAAGCGCTGTCTGAGAATAAGATTGAGCTTGTGGCCTCAACATTGGATTATTTCCCTGAGAATATTTATGGGAAAAAATTGATTGATGATGAGTACGTTATCATAATGGCTGATTCACATCCCTTAGCTAATCAAGCGGTGAGCCAAGACGTTTACTTTGAATCAAAGCACGTATTGGTTCATGGATTACGAGAAATGAAGCAGTATGTAGGAGAGCTATTTCAGCAACATAAGAAAAAAAGAAAAGTACTCGCAAAGACCCCTTCATTTACTTCAGCCATAGAGCTTATATGCCAGACCGATGCGCTTGTGACTGCACCATTGCATATTGCTGGTCAATTTATCGATAAACTGCCAATTACCATTAAACCGTTACCGTTTGAACTGCCCGTTCATAGTTATTATTTACTTTGGCACAGTAAATTCCAGAATGATCCTGCTCACCGTTGGTTTAGAGATCAAAGTTTCTTACTGCTACAACAGCACCTAAAAGAGACCTATGAAACTGGACGGTTTTTTAGTACCGCTTGAAATGGTAGTCTAAATAGGAACGCAGTTCATGTTCCTAACTTCAATGTTTGATGGAAGCAATCCATCGGAGGCGATGAGGCGTTATTCCGTTTTCCTTGTAACGTGTCTGTATTAACAGAGGCAACTGGCTCGCAGCTTTTGCATGCCGTTCTCACTACAGCACTTATTACCAATAGGAAACCAATATGAAAAGCTTAATCGCTATATCCATTGTAACGGCTCTATTTGCAGGCTCAGCGTTTGCTAATGAGAGCGTTAATGAATCATCCACAAACGTAGATGTTTACAACACTCATGACTTTTTCTTGGAAAAAGGCAACCGCGTTAAACTTCAATTTCCTATTGAACAATCTAAGTTTGCTTGGCAGAACCTAAGCCGTTTCTATCCTACGGCTCAAATTGAACGTGATGGACCTGTCTATCAATTCCCATATCAAATTGACAAAAAAATTGGTGAAATATCAGCGACTGTACACGGTGAAAGCAAAACATTAAATGAACACCTAGATTCTTACCCTGTCGATGCTTTTCTTGTTGTTAAGAGTGGAGAGGTTGTCTTTGAACGTTACAACACGATGCGAAAAACAGACAAGCATAATTGGTTTTCAAACTCGAAAATTACAGCAGGTATAGAGCTGGCTAAATTAGTCAATGAGGGCAAAGTTAACCCTAGTGATCCAGTTTCTAAATATATCCCTGAGTTGAAAGGTTCTGACTGGGATACGGTATCAGTTTCTGATACTGCAAACATGGCCACGGGTTTGAACGCAACAGAGCACGATGAGCCAGAGGCGGACTCACGTATAAACCCAGAACAACCTTGGTTTAAATGGGCGGTTTCCATTGGCGTGTTTGAAGGTGAAGGCAACCAAAGCCCACTTGAAGTACTTGCTGAAATGAAACGAAGAGCGCCGGGCGGAAAAACATTCGAATACAATTCAATTAATACGTTTGTTCTGGCTCGACTTATTGAGAATGTTCGTAACTTACCCATGAATGAGATTGTCAGTCGTGATATGTGGCAGAAAATGGGGGCAAATAATGACGCTTACACTGTCGTTTCTCCAAAAGGGGGATATCCTTTAATGTTTTTCTCAATGAACACCACAATTGAAGATATGACTAAATTCGGTATGTTACTTACTCCGTCAGCCGCAAAGTTGGGTAATGGTGGAGTTAGCAAAGAAGTCATTACGTTAATTCAAGACTCAGGTAACCCAGAAGCTTATGGTGGTGGTTATGTTGGTAAGATGATGGAACACTCTTTCTACAACGACACAAACATCAAGAATGGTTATCAATTTGATGCAATCTTTGAGGATGGCGACTTATACAAGGCAGGTGTTGGTGGTCAAGGTGTGTATATTTCACCAGAAAAAGACTTAGTTATATCTTTCTTTTCAACCAGTAACGGCAAAAACCAAGAAGAAACTTATGCTCGTGAGATTGCGAAATATTTTAGCCGCTAATAATGCTTGGTGGTTGCCACCTAATGTGATCAATCATTGATAGGTTTGGTCATTGAATAGAGTTTTATCTTTTTGTACGCCAGTCGCCTGACTGGCGTTTTTTTGTTTATTCAGTTTCGTTATTGATTGCCTGTGTGCTCGATTAAATATCACGATATCTTTGGTTCATCTCAACATCGCTATTCATTGCAGCCCTTGGTAACGCTTCTATGAATTATAGACATGTAGTTATATATCTACGTAATGGCATAAAGATGTTCACGCGATAACTATCATTACTTGTTTTAGCTCCTTTCTGTTACTCATTGTATCCAGACGATACATTTGAGATCAATATAGCTTGATTCAAACTAAGTCACTCTTGAGCCTATATCGCGCCCCAACACTACGCGCACTACTGATGAGTAGAGGGTAAAACATGTACTAGCAAGCGTAAATAGTTAAGTATCAATTAATAATGACATTGAAATGGGCCGCTAGAATAAGGTTTTGAGTGTTGAAAAAATATGGGATGTAGGCGTAATTTAGTAGAAGTAGAAGTAGAAGTAGAAGTAGAAGTAGATAGTGAATTCAAGGTAAGGTCGAGCTGAATAGTAAATGATGGCTATTTTAACAAAAAAAATTGAGAGGAAGTAAGGAAAAAACTAGAAACAAAAAAAGGCGAATTTCTCGATTCACCTTTGAACGTATTATGGATCCGGGTCGTTTTAAAAGAATACTTTGTATTGGAACCAAACAACCGTGTCGTCAATGTCTAATTTTTGATTGGTTGACTCCATGCTTCCATAAGTATTTTCAACCTTGACTTGCCCCCAACGTGTTTTGTCTGCCGAAAAAGGAGTCGCTGCGAGTAGAGTGGTTTTAACGGTACTCGTTTCAATATCACCATCCATGTACGTAAATTCAGGGTAGGCTGCAAAATAAGTACCATCGGCGCCCGGCTTCCAAACTGCATAAGCAGCGGCCATACCACCTACGATACTATTGTCTGTAACACCGAAGGCACTTGTTGTGCTGTCTGAATATTCACCGCCCATCACTGCTGCACGGCCAAAAAAGGTCAGAGAGTCGATTGGAGTTCTAAAAATAGCGACACCACCTACAGCTGCAGTAGTAAAGCTTGCATTATCAATGATGTCTAATGACGCGGCTACACGAGGTGTAACGGCATTATTTATATTGAATACATGGAAATATTGAGCTCGGCTGTCTTTATATTTCCCCTCATTATCCATCGAACCTTCCAATGTGACCATAGACATCTGTCCGTTGTCATAAGTATATGATAGAGCTCCCGATAGCTTTAGATCACCTATGTTGTTGGTTGCCACATACATATTAGTACTGGCACGAGTCATATCGGATGGGTCGACTTTTTGAGTATCATCAGCAAATGCAGAAATAGAAATGGTAGCAAGTAAAGCCGTAGACAAAGTGGTCATTTTTAGTGTGGTCATTGGACGTTCCTGAGTTATTTAAGTGCAATAACGCAACTTTACATAAGGTTTTTAGACTTATTAACTCTCTAGCGATGGGCTCGAACCATCGCTGTCATCCAAACATCGGTGGGAAAGGGGTATTTCGGTTTTTCGTGGTAAAAAATATTAATTCGTATGTTTAATGTGGACTCTGGTGGTAAGATTTATTATCGAAGATAAGGACTCGCAGGGCATGATATGAACTTTAGTCTTGAACAATTAAATACTTTCGTTGCGGTATATGAACAGCAGGCGTTTAGTAAAGCGGCGATAAAATTAACTAAGCACCGAACAACGGTTGCACAAGTTATCACGAGTTTAGAAGACCAGTTAGCGATCACTTTATTCAATAGATTGAGCCGCAGTGTTGAACCCACGGAAGATGCAGTACTTCTTTATCATTACGCAAAGCAAATACTAGAGCAGGCTAAAACTCTTGATAGATTTGCATTAAGTCTTTCATTTGGCGGGTTAGAGTCGGTGACGATAGCTTATGCGAGCTTTTTACCTCATCACGTTGTTTCTAAAATTCGTCGACAGCTTTATGAAGACTTCCCATCCATGCGCGTTAATTTTTTGGTCAGAACGAAACCAGAAATAAAAGCAGGGATTGAAGATGGAAGTATTCATTTTGGGATTGTGAATATATACGAAAGCAAAGTGATTAATAGTATTGATTTTACTTTTTTGGGGAATATGCCTTTTGTGCCATTTGCTCATGCAGGAAGTGAATTATCGACTAAGCCCTCAAGCGAAGCGCTCTCAACGATGAAATCTTTACGCCAGTTTGTACTCAAATCTATGGTCGACGATAAAATGACGGAGAAGGTTGTTGTTTCTTCAAAACATGAATATGTTGATCAATTAGCGGTCATTATTAAGCT
This sequence comes from Aliivibrio sp. 1S128, assembly GCF_001691065.1. Taxonomy (NCBI): domain Bacteria; kingdom Pseudomonadati; phylum Pseudomonadota; class Gammaproteobacteria; order Vibrionales; family Vibrionaceae; genus Aliivibrio; species Aliivibrio sp. 1S128. The sequence goes on from NZ_MAJV01000036.1 coordinate 65,376, forward strand.
TGTTCAAGATAATTTTGGCTGGGCTCTTTTGCCAAAGTCGATAATCGAGTCTGAATATGTGACTGAAAATTTGGTAGAGATAAAATGTGACGAGATCAAACAAGACATAATGGTTCCCATATCCCTTTGGTGTCCACATTCAAAACAGATTGCACAGGTAAAAAAATCGATCATCAAAGTAGCTGATTATTACATAAATAAATCAGCGAACTGAGGTGTGTAAATTTACATTTTATCGGGAGGACTTATCTGCCAGACAGATGCGCTTGTGACTGCACCACTGCATATCGCTGGTCAATTTATCGATAAACTGCCAATTACCATTAAACCATTAAACCATTAAACGGTTACCGTTTGAGCTGCCAGTTCATTCTGATATTTACTGTGCCAAAGTAAATATCAGAATGATCCTGCTCATCGTTGGTTTAGAGATCAAAGTTTCTTACTGTTACAACAGTACCTAAAAGAGACCTATGACGTGGGTAAACACAATTTACATACGATCAATGGTGATGAGGAATAACGATCAATTAACAATTTATATCTTGCTCTCTTAAATATGCTTAGTTAGACTAACTAAGTATATTTAAGAGAGCATGTAAATGAATACTATTCAGAGTCTGGAACTACTTGAGTTCGAACTATGGCGTCGCTGGCGTTTAAAAATAAGTGATCAAGTAAGTAATGATCTAACAAACAATGAATTAGACTACCTTTATGCACTTAATGGGTTAATAGAAAACGCATCACTTAGCTCTTTAGCCGAGAAGATGAATGTTAGCAATGCCTCTGCGAGCCATATGGTGAGTAAGTTAGAATCAAAGGGATATTTATCTAAAATAAAAAATCATACTGATGGCAGAGGGGTGAGATTAGTTCCAACCGAAAAAACTCAAGCATTGCGTGATTTAGAAGTAGATATCTATAAGCAGGTTGATAGTGAATTTCAATACGCTTTATCTGAGATTGAATATGAGCAACTTAACTCGCTCTTATCCAAAGCTATCGGTGCATTATTAAATCAAGATAGGTTATGAATATAATGAAATTCAATTATTTGGATGTGATGGCTAACCGCCTTTATAGTGATTTATCAAAATATTATGACTATGTAATTAGTCGAGATGATTATCAAGGAGAGGCTCAATTTTGGATAGAACTTATTGAGAATAAATGTGCTACAACGCAACCCAAGTTCCTTGAATTAGCTTCAGGGCCAGGGCACCTTCTCTCATATATCAGCCCTTATGTTGAAGCATTTGTCATTGATTTATCCCCAGACATGCTAACAAAATGTAAGCAATTTAACCCGAATGTGAATGCCATTCAGGGTGATATAACACAATTTAGTTTGCAGCAAGATTTCGACTTTATTTTACTGCATGACAGTATCGGTCATCTGTTTAATGTCGATGATATAAAAGCTACTTTTGAGAACGCTTACCAACATTTAAGATGCGGAGGTATTTTTGCCTTGTCTCCAGAGTTTGATGGGGATAGCTTCAATAAGCCTATTGTTGATCATCGCATAACATCATTACCTGAAAGCGACTTGACCGTCATTGATTATATAGAACGACACCCAATACATGAAAACCGACTTAATATCCTGACTTCGTACTATGAAAAAGATCAAGGAGTCACTCAAATAGAATTTGACCGAATGGAGTTAGGAATATTTAGTGTTGAGTTCTATAAAAAAATTATGGAAGACGTAGGGTTTAACGTTGAACTTTATACAAAACCAGAAAACTCGAGTACCGAATGCCGAACAGCAATTGTAGGTACTCGATTATCTTAAACTAACGTTTTTGTCTAAAAGTACTATGAGATGGAATAACAAATTAACAAGGTAAGACTTATTTTTAGCTACTGAAGTGCCAATCCGAGTTTATATACAAGGTCAATATACTGCGTAACGTGAGAATCAGAGATAAAATTAACTGCATTAGGTGAAGCGAAAATCCAATATGAGTGAATTTTTCACAAATTCTTTTGCTTCAGAGGAAGCTAATTCATATCAATTCTTCGTTTCATTTGATGCGCTTGTTTAAAGTACTTACGCTCTGCGCTTTTTAAATGCATACCAACCTGCACTTAGTAGAGTTTTAAATACCACCCCAAAGGCACTTAATTGAGGATCGGCTTCTTTTCCATCAGCAATACGCCACATTTGGTGTTCATACCAAACAAGCCCAACCATCGCCATTTTATCTAATGCAGGTTTGCCCGTTGTTGGTTCGGCTAGTGGCATTCCATGGCTTGGGTCTTCAATTAGTTTATTAGGAAAATCAGGGTCAACCGCCATGGTTCGTGCAATGCCAATAAAGTCAGTTGCAGAGGTATTTAAGGCTTCATTCATTGCAGGAGCAGTACGAAAACCACCGGTAACAACCAAGGGTGTATTGACCAGTTTTCTTACTTTCTCCATGTAATCCATAAAGTAAGCCTCACGTTTAACGGTGCTTTCTTTTACAGGTTTATTTTTATCTTTGGCTCCCATCATCGATGGACTCTCGTAAGTGCCGCCGGATATTTCGATCAAATCGATGCCGTTATCACTTAGAGTTTGTACAACCTGCATGGACTCATCTTCTGTGAACCCACCTTTCATAAAATCGGCACTGTTAAGCTTAATGCCCACCGGAAAAGCATCACCAACTTCTTTACGGATAGCACGATACACTTCGAGAACAAAACGCAGTCGATTCTCTAATGAACCACCCCATTTGTCGTCTCGTTGGTTGTGTCTTGAGGATAAAAATTGGCTGATAAGATAGCCATGAGCCCCATGAATTTGCACACCAGTAAAGCCAACTTGTTTTGCTAGTTTGGCACTGGTGGCGAACTTATTAATGATCTCATGGATTTCATTATCAGTGAGTTCTCGTGGGGTATTAAAGCCTTTTTCTAATCCGCGTTCTAGTGGGATAGCAGAGGGAGCAACAGGGTCTGCACATAAGAATTTAGGAATTTGTTTACCTGGATGATTAAGCTGCATCCATATGTGTGAGTCGTTTTGTTTTCCGGCATTCGCCCACTCAGTAAATAACGTAAGATCACTTTGTTCATCTAAAACCACATTCTTAGGCTCACCAAGGGCAGTTCTATCCACCATGACATTCCCCGTCATCGATAAACCAATACCGCCTTTAGCCCAACGTTGATAGAGGGTTGCTAAACCAGACGTGGGGTTATGCTGCTTATCGCCAAGCTGTTCACTCATTGCTGATTTGAACAAACGATTTTTAATCACTTGGCCATTGCTAAGCGTAAATGGGTTACTGATATTTATCGAATTCATGCGTGCCTTATGGTTATCTTTTTATGTGTTTGGTCAGTATGCCCTATTTTTTTGATAGTTCCGAATGTTGGCACTAAGTCTATTTCATTATGCTCACCGGTATGATTATTCTGGGGATGTAGTAGAAGAAAGGGTAGTATTCATTACCTTCTAAATTTGGTTGATGTTGTTATGCCTACTTTCTCTTTTTCACTGATCCCGACAGGGGTTAGATTTATGTTTCTTTCTGCACTTGGATTCGCGCTCATGTCAGCGTGCGTAAAATACGTGAGCAATTACGGCATTCCAGTATTTGAAATTGTGGCAGCAAGGGCGTTGGTGTCTTTGATCATTAGCTATGCAGATGTGAAACGAAAAGGCATTTCGATATGGGGGAACAATAAACCCTTACTTCTTGCTCGTGGGACAGTAGGCACAGCAGCGCTTATGTGTGTTTACTACGCAGTAACGACCTTGCCTTTGGCTGAAGCAACCATCTTACAATACGTTCATCCTATCTTTACCGCATTGCTCGGCGTCCTGTTTCTTAAAGAACACATTCAAAAATCAACCATGATATGCATTGCGTTTTGTCTTGTGGGCTTATTTGTTATGGTTCAACCAAGCATGAACAGTGGCAGTACAAGTGAACTGCCTGTTTTTAGTATCCTTGTTGCGTTGTGTGGTGCATTAGGAAGTTCGATTGCCTATGTGATAGTAAGAAAGCTCAGCCAAACAGAAGACAGCTCTGTGATCATATTTTATTTCCCATTAGTGGCACTACCTATCTCAAGCGTACTGATTTGGAATGACTTTGTATGGCCAAGTCTATTCCTTACTATGATCTTGATTTTAATCGGCATCTTCACGCAAATTGGACAATATGGATTGACCAAAGCCATGCAAACCCAAGCCGCAGGTAAAGCGTCTGCGTATTCCTATGTTCAGATCGTCTTTTCTGCGCTATTAGGCGTTTGGGTATTTAATGAGATCCCATCAATGTGGACTTATATCGGTGGTGGTTTGATTGTGACAGGTGCGCTCATTAACGTATTTGGTAAGCAGGCTGTTTCTATTCCTAAGAAAAATAACGCACTTAACTAAGCTGGGCTATGTTTATCCCTTTTATGTAACCAATCAACACCTGATCTTAGGCACATCGTTCCATCTTGTTGTATATTGCGGCGTTAATCTATCGCGCCGCATTCCCCATTTTTCATTAATCCCTTGAGCGCCTAAAAACAGCGCATCCGTGCCATATTTTTGGTTAATACCATCAAATACACTCATCAATTCCGTATTATTTGGGGTCGGGTTTAGCATATCAAATTGCTCATGATCGCCATCGCTTAAGTCCAGCAAACCAACGCCCACTTTGTAATAATTAACACCTGGCTGAAATAACGCTTTAGCAAGAGAGGTCGCGATGGAAGTCAGTTGTGTTGCATCTGCTGTTGGATACGCAAAGTTATGAATTAGTTTTCTATTTACTGGCTTTTCATCAAAAGGGGAGTTAGAAGCAAAACACATCATAATTTTACACAGCGAGCCTTATTTTCTCGCCTTATAAGAAGCAATCGCCGCGTGCTTGGCTAACGCTTGCTGCAGTGATTCTAAATCGGTAATTCGGTTACCCATGCTTCTTGTTGAGAATATCTGTTTCTTATCGGCTCGTGCTACGCCCCATGATTTACAGACTTGGCCATTTAACTCCAGAACCACGCGCTCTACTTCCACATTGAAATTCTTACGCACCAAACCAATCGGCATCGCGCACAATTGCAACGCGGTAAAAATTCCCATTGTGTTCATGCGTTTTGATAATTGGCGACCAATTCCCCATACATCACCGACGTCTAAAACCCCCAATACTTTTAAACGCTCTTGCTCTGAATCTAGAACGCAAACCCCATTGTATTGTTCTATTGTTATAACTACCATCTACAAATGGATATAATTCAAAATCACTTTTTAAGTACTTCTTTTGAAAGCCCATCAAATGGGCTTTATTCGCACCGAATTTTTGATAATTGGTAAACATCCCGTTCACGTAGAATATTTTAACTTTATCTACGTTTTCCTCACAAGATGCTGCGTAAGAAGAGCTAATAGAAAAAAGTGTGATAAATATTGATGCTAATACTTTATTCATTTTGAAACCCCTTCTAAGAACACATTACAATCAATCTCATAAATATCAGGCTCGTTTCCTTGTAAAGCTTTATACAGCTGAGTTGATGCTTCGTTACTTGCAATTGCACGTTCGATTGTGTCGTAATATAAGTCGATAGGGTTTACGAAGTCAGGGTTGGCTTGCTTGTAAATATCAATACAGTATTGAATTGTAATACCATCAATTGCCATTAACTGAGCATCTTCTACCGTAATTTCAATGTTATTTTCACTAAATTCGAGAAGTTTTCCGAACTCTTTACCAGCCTGAGTAGCTAGTGCAACTTCTTGTGTATTTGTATAAGTTTCTTCGACGGTAACTGCATAGTCGTCACGTAAGCCATCTCCATCACTATCTTTCCCAATTACATTTCCGTCGTCAGGAGTAGGGTCTGGGCTAGGTTTTCCCCCAACATCGAGATCTAATCTTTGCCACTCTGCTGAATCACTAGGAATCGAATTATTATTCCACCATTTTGCAATATAATACCCAACATTATATTCAACAACAGTACCACCATTGTACGGGGTTGATTGTTGCCAACGTTCAATCTCCTCAGTATTGATTGTTATCCAACCGTCCCAGCTTACTTTGTTATTTAAAGGTTCAGTGCCTTGAGTCCAGTGCGACGATATATATGTCAAGTCTTTCCACTGAACAACATCACCAGAATTGTATACTTTCTTTTCATCCCACTCTTCGGCTGAAAGGGCGACGTTAGGCAAACTAAAAATCGAAAGTAGAATGCCGAACTGAATAAACTTGTTTTTCATAAACCACTATGTCCTTAAAAGAAAATTTCCATTTGTTCCTTAGAAGATGAATAAGTTACTTCATCCAATAATTCTTCATATTTATTTAGTATTCTTATAGTGTCACCATTGTTGTTTAGTGTTACTCCTGATTGAATTTTATGAATAATTGTTTGTTGTTTAGCTAGATCGATTTCAATTACTTCATTTTTAAGTGAAGCATCTTGGATGATAATTTTTCTTGAAAACTATTACCGAAATTTTGGATTTTGATTAATTCGTTACCCGAGTCTGAGTCTAAAGGGTTAGGGAGCAACGCTGTGATTCTTAACTTAGGTGCATCACAATCAGGGCAGTGAAAATCCACATAAACAGGAAGGTGGTCTGAAGCTCGCGTGTCATCATTTCCATCAATACCAACGACTTCATCAAATATTTTGGCTGCGGTAGGTTGACTGAAAAGAGTAATTAAGGCGGGTGAAACTAAGATTTGGTCGTACAAAGCCTTTCTTGCTGGTATGTCGTTTAAGAAATTATCAATATTTTATTTTCTTGAACCTGGTATCGATGGATTGACTAATCTTACAGATAGAATCTGTCTTATCGAGGCTTTTTAGACCAAATGAAACATGTTCTTTTAACGTTAATGGCTCGGTAATGTTAATAAGAAAACTGCCATTAACATTCTCTATTTGCATAGGGGAGTCGATGCCACGTTCTAATGTGTTAAGCGATCTATCATCTGGTGTGTCGTTGAAGTCACCTAAAAGAGCAGCATATTCAGTAGGAGCTTGATATATATAATCAATAAGGTCTAATGCTGCATTTGTCCTCTGCTCATCCGTAATCATTCGACCGTTATAACGAGATTTTGCATGATGATTTAACAATAAAATTTCTTTACCTTTATACGAGATGAATAATTTTAAAACTCTTCTTTCATCAATAAAATTTGGGTTCGACTTAGGAAAGGCAAAGTCTATGTTTTTATCCACGTTCTTCAAATTCCCAGAATCCAATCTATATTGAAAACCTTTTCGGATGGCGAACGCCAAATTCATATCATCTGTGCTGTCATCATCGATAATTATGTTCCAATCTGTTGCGGGGAAATATCGTTCTACAGCGTACCGATCTCTAACTTCCTGCAGTGCCACAACATCAGCGTTCAGATTGTTTATAACGCTTTGATAATTAATGACACGTACCTTGTTCATACAAGCAGGCAGGAATTTTGAGTTGTACGTAGCTAGTCGAAGGTTTTCACTTGATATGGCATATGGGGTAACGATTAAAAGACAAAGTAAAATAATTTTCATAAGTGCAGTTATATAAAAAATAGATATGAAAATAGTATCGTAATTATATTTAAATTTGCTAATTCGCCAATTATTTTTCGATTAGACTCACCTCACTCACTCCTGTATGGACAATGATTTCAGCTGATTATGTGATTTTAGTTGCTCAAAATCAGGGTTGCATAAATGCGGTTTGAGAGCATTGAACTTATCTGTAGGCCAATCGTAAACTTTAAAAGATAACAGCTCTTCTATCGCGGAAGGCTCAAAGCGATATTTCACGTGTTTTGCTGGAGAGCCTGCAACCACGCTATATGGCTCAACATCTTTGGTGACGACTTCATGAAGTAACTGAAACTTTGACCAGTGCTTTTCTTGCATAATAAACCTTTAAACGTATATAAAAATAATGCGGTTGGCATTAATTTAAAATAAGTCAGTGGATTCTAGGCTGTTTACAGTGGTTTACTTTTGAGCATGTATAATTCGTAACGTATTAAAATATAAAGAAACATTACTCTGATATGTTGTATTACTTTAATAGTCAACTACACTAATACAACTTACCAACTCATATGGATATTTAGCTAATGAACACCAAAAAAAATCATGTCATTTCATTTTTATCAGTACTGTTTTTGGTTGTCGGTTGCTCGCCATCATCTGATGTACCTTCTACGACTATTAGCGATTACAGTGGTTCAGCAAGTATTACGCAAGGTGCCGCCAAAGCGGTAGAGTCGGATATTTTTGAGTGCAAAAATGGGCGCAGCCGAGTTGCAAGTATTGGTGATATCACTGATTTAGAAGGTAAGGTTTGGCGCGTTCCTGCAAAAAATAATTTTTCCACAGGTCCTAAAGCTGTCGATCTATATGAAGAATGTGCAAATATCACGCCTTCAAATATTTCTAATGTAGATGAAGCTTCAGTGCCTGTTGTCGTTATTGATCCAGACGGTGAAGAAATTACGGGGTATATTTTTGCTGATAACTATTTTGAATTGTATATCAATGGTTCTCTTGTCGCGGTAGATACAGTGCCGTTTACACCGTTTAATTCTAGTATCGTGAAATTTAAAGTTAAGAAACCTTATACGATAGCGGTAAAAGTTATTGATTGGGAAGAAAACTTAGGTTTGGGAACAGAGAATAACCGTGGAAAGAGTTATCACCCAGGAGACGGTGGTTTTATTGCTAGCTTTAGCGATGGTACTGTTACAGGCTCAGATTGGAAAGCTCAAACATACTATACGTCACCTATTTATGATCTTACGTGTCTAAGTGAAGTGGAAGAGGTACGCCTGTCTGAAACTTGTACTACAGAAGGTACAGATAATGGAGAGAATGCTTACGCCGCTCATTGGGAAACCCCAAATAACTGGATGGGTAAAGAGTTTGATGCAACATCTTGGCCTCAAGCAACGTTATATACAGAAGGCGACATCGGCGTAAATAACAAGAAGGCGTACATGAATTTTATTGATAAATTTAGTGGTGCGGGAGCGAGTTTTATTTGGTCAACGAATGTGGTGCTTGATAATGAAGTATTACTTAGATATGAGGTTAAGTAATATTTCTGGCTCTGTGTAACTATCTTTTAGTTATCTCAGGTATAGGCGATTTTGATAAAAAAACAAAAAAGGCGTTAGCAAATTATTCTCTGCTAACGCCTAAATCATTATGTATAACGAATATGGAACGTTTACTGATTATGCTTAGTTTAAGTCTTAATCAACGTTACATTCAGTACAACTTTGTAGTACGATTTCATGTTCAAATACTGCTGTATCATTACCGTCTTCTAGTAACTCAGCTATTTCATCCGCAACTTCTTGCTCATCTTCCGCTTTAACTTGATCTGCTAGTTGTTCTTCTGAGTAACCGTAGAAATTCAGCAATAAGTAATCACGAGCTTCTGCTTTAGTACAAGTTACGTTCACAGAAAGCTCTGACTCTGCGCCTTCTTGCGCGATAATTGCAGCCGCTTGTGCTACGACATCATCTTTCATCGTCGCCGTTAACCAGCCAAGATCCGTGTTTACTTTGGTTTTTTTACAGTTAAAACAAGGCAGTTGTTGAAAGTAATATTGAAAATTAGTCATGGGTAATCTCTCTTTGAGTTCTGTATAGCAAGATTATGCGTATTTTGGGGTAAAATACTATCTTAATTAGGTTATTACCCCGAAACTAATTATTTGCGGACTCAAAGATAAGCAAGTGAGCCTTTAGGGCGTTAATCTAAAGATGCCGATACTTTACTGTGACACTCTTGCTGTCACTAAAGGATAAATGCGCCATAAGTGTGACACTTTCATCCAGAAAAGTGTCACAATTAAAAGGGTATCTGTCATGAATAGGTTTGAAATTAAACGCAATATCGAGCGAAGATAAAGAAGATTGTTAAACAAGTCATACTGACGCCGGAATCTCAACCTCTTGATATAATTGAATCGTTTATTAGCAATGAACAAGAAACGGATAAGCAAAACATTATCGCCCTTGTATTAGAGGAGCTAGGACGAATTCACGAGGGAGTATTGGCACGATACGGCCTAAGACTGTCTCAGCTAGAAAAGTGGCGTTAATTGCATGGGTAATGAGCAACAAGGCAAGTGTGCAAGCGGGACAATAACCATGCGCAAAAAGCACAAACAACGTGCTTATTGCGGCCACGTTCCGCAACAAGTTCCATTGAAATGGTTTAATTCTTTGAATTTACTTTAATTTATTGTTTAACCTATACTAACATTCTATGAGTTTGAGTATATTAGCCATACCTTTCAGCCAATCCCGCTCTATCTCGCTAACCTTCTTAAAGCAAACAACGCTTAAACTCGATGGCTCGACAATGAAAGTTTCACCGCGTACGGTATTAGTAAACTGGTCTGAATCGAACCACTTAAAGATGACCGAGAAATGGATTTTGAAACCTTCTAAGGCATTGCATTACAAGCCGCGCTAAATAACCCAGAAGACGGTTATGATAAAACCAATATTGCGTGACGCTTGTTAGGCGACGGTGTTGAATAAAGTGTGAATAGGTTATTTATCTATGAATTTTTGCAATATGCTCATACTTATCGACTACGGATAATCCTAGTACATTTTTTTGTGCGGTTAATGCAACCTTTTGACCAATCGATATTTCCTGCCAAAATTTCTCTTTAACTCGTAGTTCTAACCGAGGGTAATTAACGGGTTGTACTGTAATGGTGTAATAGGCGCTTCGGCCACTACGGTGTGCTTTTTCAATGACAGGGGTATTGATAATAAAAGGAGAGCCAATTAAGGCATGCATGTTAATCGCCCCAACAAAGCCAATGCAAAGCACCATATAGATAGAACGGTATTTAAAAATATAGAACGGATGTTGGCGAACTTTACTGTTGTGATTTAATTTCTGAATATCATTGTAATGCGTTAATACTAACCAACCAAGTGCATAACCAAAAATAGCCACGGCAAGCATGAGGTAATAACCGTAAAAAGTTGTGTTGGTGGTTTCTAAGAAAAACCAACCACAAATCATAAGCGGTACGAACCAAGGGTGACCTATTGTTTCTATTATTTTATTCACCGGATTCTGTATTCCAAAAATAGAGAGCATTAAACAAGATTACCCCAAAATCATCACAAGAACACAATAAAACTGAAGTATAACTGTCATCTTCAATCCCTACTATGAGCATCACATTAACGGTTACTCATACTAAATCATTAGGGAATAAGATGAAAAAGCAATTGATAACAGGTGTTCTAGCGTCGTTACTTTCAACGACAACCATGGCAGAAACCAACATAACGTGGTGGCATGCAATGAGTGGTCAGCTAGGCGAAACAGTCAATACTATTGCTCGTGATTTTAATGCGTCACAAGATGAATACAAAATTACCCCAGTGTTTAAAGGCTCATACGTAGAAACCCTCACCGCAGGCATTGCCGCTTATCGTGCCGACCAAGCGCCGAACATTCTGCAAGTGGCCGATGTGGGTGCCGCAACCATCATCAATGCCCCTGGGGTTGCAAAACCTGTCGAAGATATTCTCGTTCAATCTGGTTATTCATTTAATAACAAAGACTACATTGCAGGGGTTCGTAACTTCTACGCAGACAGCAATGGAAAAATGATCGGTATGCCATTCAATAGCTCAACCCCAGTGCTCTATTACAACAAAGACATTCTTGCAAAAGCAGGGGTCGAAGCGCCTAAAACCTATGAAGAGCTAGAACAAGTCGCGAAAAAATTAAAAACGCAAGGCTACGCCACTTTCTCACAATCTTTAACGCCTTGGATCATGTTCGAAAACTTCAAGTCTCGCCATAACCTTCCTGTTGCTAATAAAAACAATGGCTTTGATGCGCCAGCGACCAACATCATGATTAATACGCCAGACATGGCAATGCACTTTAACAAGCTAAAAGAGTGGTCAGACAAAGGGTATTACAAGTATTACGGCTCAGATTGGGATGCAAACCAACAACCATTTGAGAAGCAAAAAGTAGCAATGTGGTTAGGATCATCAGGCTCGTTTGGTGGGTTACGTAACCGTGTTGATTTTGAGTTAGGTACAACGTATCTACCATATTGGAAATCAGTCAATAAAGAGGCCGGTCGCACCTTTATTGGTGGCGCTGCGTTATTTGCCATTGATGGTAAGCCAAAAGAAGAAGAGCAAGCCGTTGCAGCCTTTTTTAGTTATTTAACAAGTCCTGAGACACAAATGTTTTGGCATAAATCAACGGGTTATGTGACGGTTACCAAAGCCGCTTATAACATGACTAAACAATCAGGTTATTACCAAGAACAGCCAGATGCAGAAGTAGGCGTAAAACAGTTGAGCTTACCGGGTGGCGAATGGACGCGTGGTTACCGCTTAGGTTTCTACTCACAAATCCAAGAGGTAATGCATAGAGAGTTTGATAACGTATTTGCAGACCGAATTACGGTAGAAAAAGCACTCGCCAATATCGATAAAGAAAGCCAAGTGATGCTAAACCGTTTCGCGCGCTCAGTGCGATAACAAGGGTTCACTGTGGTTGATTTAGGTTAGCCACAGTGATTTTTTTCTTTTTAATGTAGTAGGTTATAACAGTGGAACAACGACAACAATTTACCCACTCGGCATTACCTTATGCGCTTTTAGTGCCACAAATCGCCATTATTGCGGTGTTCTTTTTCTATCCTGCAGCCGAAGCGGTTTATCTCTCCTTTATGCTAGAAGACCCTTGGGGGTTATCATCAACCTTTGTCGGTTTAGAGAATTACGACATTATTTTTAGCTCGGCAGAGTATTTAAGATCGATCTTTTTTACGGTTGGCTTTGCCATTGTTGTGTCATTTTTATCATTAGCCATCGCGCTTTTACTGGCGGTGAAAGCCAATAATATTTTGCATGGTAAGAGTGCTTATAAAATCACGCTCACTTGGGTATATGCGGTTGCTCCTGCGGTGGCCGGTATTATGGGCGGCTTTATTTTCAATCCTCATATTGGTGTTTTTACCGATATTTTTGCCAGTCTTGGTTGGGATTTTAGCTTATACACCAGTCCTTTTGATGCGACGTTAACCTTGGTTTTGGTCTCGGTGTGGAAGCAAGTCTCGGTTAACTTTATCTACTTTCTTGCTGGGCTACAGTCTATTTCCTATGCGGTGAATGAAGCGGCAATGTTGGATTGCGAGAGTGATCGCCGTCGCTTCTGGACTATTACTTTTCCACTGCTTGCTCCTACAGGCTTTTTCTTATTAGTCATCAACTTAACCTATGCCTTTTTTGAAACCTTCGGCGTTATCGATACTTTAACGTCAGGCGGTCCGGGTGGGGGAACGACCTCATTGGTTTATAAGATTTATCGTGATGGCTTCATTGGGACAGACATTGGTGGCAGTGCGGCGCAATCGGTGGTGTTACTGGTTTTAGTCTTAATGCTGACTTGGGTGCAATTTAAGTTTATTGAAAAGCGTGTGCACTATTAATTCAAAGAGATGTATTGGTACACAGCAATGATGAGAATTTTATTATGAAACAGAATCAATGGTTCGATCATGTGATCCTAATAGCAGGGGCGCTTTTTATGATCATCCCTATTTGGCTAATTTTCGCCAGCTCTACCCACAACCCAAACACCATTATTAGTGATGGATTGCAGTGGTGGCCGGGCGGTAACCTTTTTGAGGTTTACGGTGAAGTGTGGGACAAGAGCATCGGCTTTAGTACGGATGTGAATGCAAAATCGATGATCATTAACTCAATGGTGATGGGACTTGGCTTTGCCATTGGCAAGATCATTATTTCGATGATGGCAGCTTATGCCTTGGTCTATTTTCGTATGCCTTTTGCTTCGCTGTGGTTTTGGCTGATATTTGTCACGCTATTGTTGCCATTAGAAGTGCGCATCATTCCTTCTTATGAGGTGGTTGCGAACTTAGGGATGTTAAACAGTTTTTCTGGGCTCATTTTACCGCTAATAGCTTCAGCGACAGCGACGTTTTTCTTTCGTCAATTTTTTAGAACTATCCCAAATGAATTACTAGAAGCAGCGCAACTTGATAACGCGGGACCAATTCGCTTTTTTCTCGATATTTTATTACCGTTATCAAAAACTATGATCGCTGCGATTTTCATCATCATGTTTGTGGTGGGTTGGAACCAATATTTATGGCCAATCATGATGACCACCGATGAAAGTTACAACACTATCGTGATGGGCGTGAAGCAGTTATTGAGTGACATAAGCCAAAGCAGTCAACCGCGTTACGACCAAGCCTTTGCTCTGGTTATCTTCGCCATGTTGCCACCGATTTTAGTGGTTATTATTTTTCAGCGTTGGTTTGTGAAAGGCCTTGTTGAAACCGAGAAATAACCGTGCTGATGCGGCTATGAAACCGCATTGCCAATACCTAATTTGTGAAGAGATAGACTATGTTAGCACTTAAAAATTTAGTAAAAACCTACGACAATGGTCACCAAGCGGTAAAAGGTGTTTCTCTTGATATTAAGCAAGGTGAGTTCATTGTATTGGTTGGTCCGTCGGGCTGTGGTAAATCCTCTATCTTGCGCTCTATCGCAGGGTTAGAGTCGATCACTGGTGGCGAAATTGAGTTGAATCATCGTCGTATTGATACCGAAAAACCTGCCAGTCGTGATATCGCTATGGTATTCCAAAACTACGCGTTATATCCGCACATGACGGTTTACGAGAATTTGGCCTACGGGTTAAAAAATCGAGGTGTTGATAAGGCTACGATCACATCAAAAATTAAAAAAGTTGCTGAAACACTCAAAATTGCAGAGTATTTAGATCGCAAGCCTGCAAAGTTATCAGGTGGTCAGCGTCAACGTGTTGCCATGGGACGTGCGATTGTGCGTGATCCACAGTTGTTCTTGTTTGATGAGCCATTATCTAATCTAGATGCTTCACTGCGTGCCCACATGCGTTTAGAAATTAAAAAGCTGCAACGAGAGCTAGGCGTAACCAGTGTGTATGTGACTCATGATCAAGTGGAGGCGATGACCTTGGCGGATCGTATTATTGTGCTAAACCAAGGTGAGATTGAGCAAATCGGCACGCCATCTGAGGTGTATCACCAACCAGCAAGTACGTTTGTGGCGAGTTTTATTGGTAGTCCTGCGATGAACTTCCATCAAGCGGAAATTGTGAATGGGGTGATTAAGTTTGATCAACAAAGTGTGTTTCTGGCTGAATACGCCCATCTACCTGCTCAGACAATACAGCTTGGAATTAGACCTGAACACGCCTTGTTAGAGCCAGTAAATACAGGGTTAAGCTTTCCATTAAGTGTGCAAGCAGTTGAACCGTTAGGGCCGAATCAGTTAGTTCATGGTTTGGTTGGAGGCAAAACATTTACCGCGTTAACGCCAGAGTTAGACTTTGCCACTCAAGAATCACTGACGCTTAACGTTGCAAAGCAGCACTTGCATTTGTTTGATGAGGCGGGGAAGCGCTTATTGGCTGATACCAATGTGTTAGCGCAAGCAAGCTAGATCATTCGTTTCAGATTAGCTCACTTTAGCTGATGGTAGAGTGAGCTTAACAAAAATAGGACTTTATTTTTTCTCGTAACCACCGCAATGCAATTACTAGTAGAAACCATAGACATTAGTGACACAAGAGACGTACATTCAACCGCTCTATTGTGGGTAATGTAATGCCAGTCAGTTAAGTTGACTGGCATTTTTTAGTTTGATGAAGCAGAGAGAGGCGCTTATTGGCGATACGAATATGTTAGTGAAAGCAAGTTGGATCTCTCGTTTCATATTATCGAACTATAGTGTTAACTTAGGTTGAATAAAATCAATAAATGCTGAGATACGTTTTGCAACAGATGATGATTTATAGAACACCGCATTAATTTGTTCTCTCCCTGTATTTGTCAGCTTCTCACTCTCTAATAGCGTAATTAACCGTCCTTCTTCAATATCTTTCTTAACCATAAAACCTGATAAACAAGCGATACCATTACCAGCTAAAGTTAGTTGTCGAACCGTTTCTCCATTACTCGATGTCAGTATGGGATTTAACGATTCAAAACCTTTCAAAGGCCAGACATTGAGAATTTTAGGCCCTGCGAATCCAATTGTGTCATGCTTAACTAAATCACTGCATTTCTTTGGAATCCCCCTATGTGATAAATAATCAGGCGTAGCAACAATATATAATAAACTGCGTCCAAGTAATCGAGCATGAAGTGTCGAGTCATTGAGATCACCAATCCTAATCGCTAAGTCGGTTTTCTTTTCCAATAGGTCAACAAAACCTTCATTAGAAGTGAGTTCCAAATCGATATGTGGGTATTCTTGGTTAAATGCTTGTATTAGAGGTATGAGCTGATGGAAAACAAATGGACTGGCCGCATCTACTCGTAAGCGCCCTCTTGGTAACTCGCCGCGAGTGATGATCTCTTCCTCTGCTAGTTGGATCTTAATTAATCCAACTCGTACCGACTCTACAAATTGACGCCCTTCGTCCGTTAACTCTACTCGCCTAGTTGTTCGGTTAAGAATCGAGACCCCAAGTTGTTTTTCTACCTTACTCACCGCTCTTGATACACGAGCAACTTGAATATCTAATGCCTCTGCAGCTGCCGTAAATCCGCCACTATCGACTACCGTCAACAATATTTCTAAATCGTCAGACCGAGTTCTCATATCATTCCTTTTTCTGTTTTTTACTGTCTTTTATTGCATATATAACAAATATCTTTTGTTAAAGCCTCTATTTTTCTCAACTATTGTTCCAAGCATAATGCCTTCATTGAAACAGAACGCGGTATTACAGGTAATCAACTTCACCTCATATCGCTCTATATAATACTAAATATAAGTGAGTAAATTATGCCCTTAGCACTTCTTGCATTGACGCTCAGCGCCTTTGCTATAGGAACAACAGAATTTGTTATTGTTGGGTTGCTTCCAACAATGGCTACCGACTTAAACGTCTCTTTACCATCCGCAGGGCTTTTAGTTAGTCTTTACGCCCTTGGTGTTGCCATTGGCGCGCCAGTTTTAACTGCGCTTACGGGTAAATGGAATCGAAAGCACGTATTACTAAGCGTCATGTCTCTTTTTGTCGCAGGTAACCTACTCGCATGGCAAGCTCCTAGCTATAGCACCTTAATCGCAGCCCGAATTTTGACGGGTTTAGCACATGGTGTGTTCTTCTCTATTGGTTCAACTATAGCTACAGGTTTAGTTTCTAAAGAAAAGGCGGCCAGTGCCATTGCTATTATGTTTACAGGTTTAACTGTAGCATTAGTCACTGGTGTTCCACTTGGTACTTATATCGGTCAAGCTTTTGGTTGGCAGTCAACGTTCCTTATTGTGGCCGTTTTAGGTTTAGTCGCGTTAATTGGTAGTGCTTTCTTAGTACCGAATAACCTTAAACAACCTCCAGCGTCAAAACTATCTTCACAACTGAAGGTACTAACACAACCCCGATTATTATTGGTCTATGCCATCACGGCATTAGGCTACGGTGGTACATTTACTGCATTTACGTTCCTTGCCCCTATTTTAGAGCAAGTGTCAGGGTTCAACCCTAGCGCTATCAGTTTAATTATGTTGGTGTATGGTGTTTCTGTCGCTGTTGGTAACATTTTTGGTGGGAAAATGGCGGATAAAATTGGTCCAATCAAAGCGCTGACTATCATTTTTTCAGGTTTAGCTGCTATCTTAGTCGTATTTAATTTTACTGCAGTTC
Organism: Aliivibrio sp. 1S128; assembly: GCF_001691065.1. Taxonomy (NCBI): domain Bacteria; kingdom Pseudomonadati; phylum Pseudomonadota; class Gammaproteobacteria; order Vibrionales; family Vibrionaceae; genus Aliivibrio; species Aliivibrio sp. 1S128. Next base: position 83,101 of record NZ_MAJV01000036.1, read on the forward strand.
ACCCTATTGCAGCGGTGGCGACTATCTTAGTTTGGGGAGCGTTTGCCTTTGGTAATGTTCCAGGACTGCAAGTGTATGTCGTAAAACTAGCAGAGAAACACACTCCTGATGCTGTTGATGTAGCTTCTGGACTTAATATTGCTGCTTTTAATGTGGGTATTGCTCTTGGTTCTTGGGGAGGCGGCTTGATTGTTGCGAAAGCAGGACTTATGCATACGCCATGGGTTGGCGCTGTTATTGTTCTTATTGCACTAGCTCTCACTCGTTATAGTGGTCGACTAGACCGTCGTAATGAAGAAAAATGCGAAGCGCTTAAATTAGCGTAAACAAAATTCTTCAAATTTGACTATCGTTTGTTGTTAATTTTGCAAGTGGAGTATGAGGAGGTGTTCCATTTTTAGTGGATAACAACTCTAAGCTATTTTGGGGTAGTGGCAGGTTAGCTATTACCCCGAAGCTTACATAATGTTAACCCTACACCTCTCCAGCCACCGCGCATTGGCCTTCAATCACTACCTTCTGTTTCTTCTCTAGCATTTCAAACACAATCAGCAACACAGCAGCTATAACTGCACCAACAAAGCATAAATACAGTGCGCTGTAGTAGTTGTATAACTCACCCACTACACCCACCATCACGCTTGATACCAAGACACTGATGTTCAACATGTTTGAGAAAAGGGTAGAGGCCGTGCCTAATCGGTCTTTCATCATGTCTTGCAGTGCGACCATTCCTAACGTTGCACACACACCAATGAAGAATCCATTAAGTATTTGAGCAATCAGCATCCCTGTAAAACTGGTGGTTGATAACATAACAAGAAAGAACATGGCACCAGATAAGACACCAAGCGTCATTACTCTGGTTGTGCCTAGTTTTTCTGCCATTTTACCTGCTCCTAGCATAACCGGAATTTCAAAAGCTGCCGCCATACCAAACATTAAGCCTAACCAACTGACATCAACTTGCAGCTCTTGTGAAAGATACAAAGGCATACTGGTGATGTATAAATTATTGGCAGAAAAAGCACACACAATAATAAAGCAATAAAATACAACCATGCGTCCTAACGGTTTATTCTCAACCGTTGCCGCCGTTCGTTCTTCTTTTGTTACCACATTATCGGGAATGAATTTAGCGACGATGAATATAGCGATAGATACAGTTATGGCAGATACCGCAAATGTAGCACTAAATCCAAATTGTGCTTTAAGCATAAATGCCGCAGGTGGGCCAAATACCCAAGCAATGGCAAGGCCTGCACGCATCTTCGCTAAAAAACTGGTGCTGTTAGCAACGTGTCTGTCGCCATATTCACGGCCTAATGCAAACAGTTGGCCGAAAGAAGCCCCACTAATACTGCCAAACCCAACAGCTATCGCAACGGCTAACCAATAGTCTCGAATAACGGTAAAACTAGCGACTAAAATTAAGTAGCTTGCTAATGAGGTGATAAGGATAGTTTTACGGTTCCAATGCGTGTCTGAACGTTTTGCAATAAAGTGAGATACGATCACTGAACTGCTGACAGCAAGTGTCATATACAGACTTAACATCATTGGTGACGCGCCCAGCTCCTCTACAATGAATAGACTTGATAGTGGGTAAAAAAACGCACTGCAAAGTCCTGTAATAAAAGCGGTAAAAATAAACAAAAATGACTTTTTGTTGTGTGGCATAGTAAAACTCCAGTGTACGAAATAGGTTTTTATTAACGATTTTATTTATGCGTAGTCTACTCAATGATTGTGGGGGGCATTGATGTTATTCGAGCTACATCTAATACTATTCATTCATTTTATCATCTTCCTTTGACAGATAATGCTTACCGGATTAGCCTGAGAGACTACTTAATCGTTGGGATAAAGAATGAAACCGTTTAAAGAGCACGTTCAAAATGTGCCGAGTTTTGATTGGATTGTTAGAGAGTTTCATTGTCGTGTAGAAGACAGTGAATTTGCTTGCTCTTGGCATTATCATTCTGAATATGAATTGGTGTTGTATCTTGACCCCGGCGAGGCATTTCAAGGCAGTTATTTTGCGGGAGATGCGATTGGCGATATCAATCATAATACCTTGTTACTTTATGGGCCCGGCTTACCGCATATGGTGGCAGGACGAAGTGTAAAATCAGTTAAAAATAATCATCATACGCTTATTGTGTGGTTTGCTCATCATTGGGTAGAGCGATTACAAACGTTGCTACCAGAGGCGAGAAACCTTAAGCGTTTATTAGATAACTCGGCTTACGGCCTCTCTTTTAGCACCGAAACCGCCCAAAAGGTATCGGCATTACTTAATGATGTGGAGCAACTAGATCGCCATTATCAAGCCATTAAAGTCATTGAAATATTGGTCAGTCTTTCTGATGATAGTAAAGCAAAAACCTTATCAACGACGCCTTATCGTAGCAGACCAATTTCAGAAGATACGGAATTAAACCAACGCTTTGAAAGAGCAACTCAGTATGTTGAAAAGTATTATGGTGATGCGATTAAAATATCCGATTTGTGTAAGAAACTGCACATGAGTGAAAGCTCGGCATATCGAATGTTTGAGAAGCATTATGGGATGAGTTTTTCTGATCATTTAAAGCAATATCGAATTGGTAAGGCATGTGAACTGTTAGCGAATACCTCCTTACCAATCGCTCTTGTTGCAGAGAAGACAGGGTTTAAAAATATCTCGAATTTTAATCGACAATTTAAAGAGCTAAAAGTCATGACACCAACGGAATTTCGACGTCGATTCAATTAGGTAATTATTCAGAAAATTATTAGGAGGAAGGTAAATGAATTTAAATTTTATCAAACATTTTCTTGCAGTGTATGATTTTGGTAGTGTCACAAAAGCCGCGGTTCATTTAGATATTACCCAGCCTTCAATGAGCAGTGCGATTAAAAAATTTGAAGAGAGTTATGGGCAGCCGTTATTTTTAAAAGTAGGGCGATCTCTAGAGCCAACAGATGCGGCTCATTCATTGGCCTATCAGGTACGTCCGATAATGGAGCAACTGGTGGTAGCTTTGGAATCTCCACGTCGTTTGATAATTAGTGCGCCAGAGATCGTATTGCAATCTCTGCCTGATATGGACGATGCTTTGCTGACAGAAAGCCCTGCGGTTGAGTATCAAATGCTTGATAAAATTCGTTCAGGTGAAGTTGATATCTTGATTGATGATATTACCGTGACTGACTACACCTTTGTGAGTGAGAGTTTAGGTAAATTGGATATCGCTTTTGCGTGCCGATGCGATCATCCAAGCATTACGGGAAATTCATTAAGTTTAGAGCAATTTAACCAAGCTGAGCATGTCATGCTTAAATTGAAAAATGAGAACATGGGCGCATTTGAAACCCGTCCTGATGAGATATTTGAGCGTAACATTGTTCGTGAAGTGAGTGGGCCATCTAATTTATTGTTAAGTGTTAGACACACGGATGCGATCTGTATTGTGGCTGAAAGTATGTTTGGGTTAGCCCAAGAGCTCGGCTTAAAAGTAGTAGAGTCACCTTTCCCACTTCAACCGTATGAAATTAAACTTATTTATCATCGCCGTAATATCACGAATAAAACACACAAATATATACGTGAGCAGATTAAGGCAAGATTAAGTTAAGTAAACGGAATGCTATGATATGTTAAGCAGTAAATGCATAGGTAAAAACTATGCATCACATAGCCAGTGACCAATAGTTTATCGTTATCAACCATCATAGTATTACCTGATTAGAGTCTAATTTATTAATATGTAATGAAAAATTAGATTTATTTTAACTACAGGTAAACCGGAGTTATTTGATGAAACTTGATAAAGATGTTGTTATTCCTCGTGTATTGATTGCCACCATTGTCGCAGTTTTAATGCTTGTACCTAATGTATCCTAGTGTATAAAGTAGGCAAGACATAAATGTATTGTCAGCGGTACAAGTACAAGTTAGTGAGCTAACAGAACCCCCCTCTACTTGACCGCTAAATTCCTTAATCTACAGTTTAATCTTCTTTCTTCTTTCTTCTTTTCTTATTCATCTTGAAATCCTTTCTTGATTGACTCACTAATCATCAATTTTAACCAACGATGAGGTGAACTAGTAAGTGTTCTTCTGTGTTCAATTAAGTAAAGATCAACAGTATATGGCTTGCTATCAAACGTTTTTATTACTTTAAAGCTTGAATCTAAAATTGAGTCTTTTTCTAATAAATGCCCACCAATAATAAGACGATCTGTGCCTTTAATTGATTCGATAAGCGTTGCTAGTTGCCCTGATTTTAACGCTACATTCCTGCATTTACCTTGCTTTCTTAATTCCACATCGAGTGGGTTTAGGTATTCACCTGTGGATCGAATATCTAGCGATAAATCTACAAAGGCGTATTCAAGGCAATCGTCTATCGTGATGTGTTTCTTTTGTAATAAAGGATGGTCAGCAGAACCATAAATAACAGGGTAAGTCTGCCGAATCTTCTCTGAGTGATATTCATCACTAACGACGGTATCTTTGATATGTATAGAGAAATCAACGTGACCTTCTTTTAGTAACAAAATAGGGTCAATAGCAGAGGGGTACTCTTCAAGAGTTACTTTTGGTGCAGCATCATAAATTGCTTTGGCTAATGGGGCAGTAAGCAGTTTACTCATGAGTGGTGGTGTTGATATGCGAAAGGCTTTTTCACACAACTCAGCAGAAAAAGTGGAGCTGTTTATTAAGCTATCAATTGAAAATAAAATCTCATCAAGTTGCGACTCTAACTCTAGTGTTTTAGCGGTAGGTTGTAAGCCATTTGACTCACGATAAAAAAGAGGATCATCAAATAGGTCTCTAAGGCGGCCTAAAATTCGACTCATTGCTGGCTGGGAAAGGAATAGTTTTTCTGCCGCTCGTGATACATTTTTTTCTTTAATTAATACACTAAGAGAAACGAGTAAGTTGAGATCAATTCGAGAAAGCGCTTGTTCAAGTGTTTTCATATATATCCTTAATTGTATTAATAACAAGCAATGATATTACATCATAGCATATCAGTTATGTGATCTTATGATTTCTATAAATGCATTTTTAAGTCTATTATTTAATCAATCCAACAGAATTGAATAACAGCTTAGGAGCTATTAAATGAAATTTTCCCTAATAACTAAAAGTGTTTTACTGAGTGCAATGGTTACGGCAACTTGCGTTTCGGCTTCTCAGCCTACGACAAGTCTAGATGGATTTTTTACTGCTGATGGAAAAATGGTGACAGCGCAGACGTACCCAACCGATGAAACGGCTCACCAAATTTTGAAGAATCAAGATCTTGTAGGGGTTAATGAGTTTTTACATAAACGCCAGCTTACCCCAACAGATGCACAGCCTGTGGTTCGCATGAACCGTGATACTTATTATTCAATGGCTGTTGTTGATGTATCAAAAGGAGCTACAGTGACAATGCCTGAGATACCAGAAGGCAAATACATCTCTGTGCAACCCATTACAGAAGATCATCATATTCAACCAATGTACAACGGTGGTGGGACATTTAACTTATCGACTCATACGGGTAAGCATCTTTATTTAGTGATCCGTCTTGATGCTACTTTTACAGAGCAAGAAGCGGCGATGTATCAAGACCAAATGAAAATTAATGCAAATAGCGCAGAGTTGTTTATTTCTGAAAGTGTAAATCAAACATCATTTAAAAAAGTGGAAGATGAGCTGAAGGCTAAAATGCCAATGATAAATGAACGTGATGGCAGCGCAGCATTAACAGGCATGTTTACTGGGTTTAATGATGAATCGACGACATTGTTTACTCAAGAAAAATATGAAGTTGGGGCAGCTATTGGTTGGGGTGGTGCTCAAATGATAGATAATATCTATGAAGTATCAGGCAATTACCCTGCGGATACGTGTTATCAATCAACGTTTGAAGATCCTAAAAACAAAGCGTTTTGGTCTATCACGGTTTATGACAAGTCAGGCTTTATGTTTAACGATGTAGCGAACGTAAGCTCTAACACCGCGACAGTAAATAAAGATGGGACTTACACAGTCAGCTTTGGTTGTGGTGCAGATGCCCCAAATAATATTGAAACAGCGAACGATTCGGGTGTATTTAACTTAGGTATTCGCCATTACCAACCAAGCGATAAAGTTCGAGTGGATGGTTACCGTATTTTACCAACAGTGAAAGCGAAATAATTGGTATAAATTGAATTAAATCATAAGCCGCTAGATATATTCTAGCGGCTTTTTATGGTTTTGTTTTACGTAATTCTCAATTAAAGGCTCTGGCTACACGACCATGACTGCTTAATATATAACTACCGATATAAGCTGGGATAAAAACAGATTGTCCCTTAGCCAATACCATTGTTTCTCCATTTTGGCTGCGTAATTCTAACTCACTGTCTATTGCCATTACTATTTCAGCACCGTGGATCTTAACGTCGGCCTCTTTTGGCGAATGTATAATGCCGAAATTAAAGTCGTTTACTGGAATGTCGTAGTTATCACAGAGCCCTTCTTTTTGCGGTGACAAAATCAGATCATCAAAGGCGATAGGTACAAAGTGAGTACATTCAACAAGTTCATCCACATCAATGTGTTTTGGTGTTAACCCTGCACGTAATACATTGTCGGAATTTGCCATTATTTCTAATCCCGTTCCTTTTATATAAGCGTGTGGTGTATTGGCACTTAAATACATCGCTTCGCCTGGCTGTAATGTAATCACATTAAGAAGCAGTGGAGAAAAGAGCCCGACATCATAAGGGTATTGATGGTTTAACTCTATGATTAAGGCAAATTCAGCTTGATCTTGATGAGCTTTGGCATAGGTCAGTAGTTGGTCTAATGCATTGTGTTGTCGTAACTCACTTAGGGTTAATAAACCGTTGAAAAATGTCTTTAATCCTAGGGGGGTAAGTGTGTGGCTAAAATCCATTACTAGATCTGTTAATTCAACAATATGTAAGGCAGCAAAGAACCCCATAATTTCATCGTATGCACGAAACCCATTCATCGCTTGGTAGTCAGTGAGCGCGTAAACCAATTCCGGTTTATGATTCGTATCTTTATAATTTCTATGATCGGCTGTTAGGGAAATGCCTGCTTGTTCTTCTTGTTCAAACCCTTTCTCTGCTTGGCTTTTGCTTGGATGAACTTGAATTGATAACGCTTTATCGGCGGCGAGAATTTTAAATAAAAAAGGAAGATCGCCAAATTCTTGGGCAATATCAGAAGATAAGTAAGCCGATTTATTGGAATTGATTAGCTCTGATAAAGGGATTAAATGCTTATCAAACGTCACCATTGAACAACCTTTAGGATGAGTTCCCATCCAGACCTCAGCTTGTGGTTGCTGTGATTCATTTTCAAAACCAAATAGATCATGAATAGAAGAGGTGCTTCCCCATGCATAGGTTTGAATTTTGTTTTCCATTGGGAAGAAGGAGTGACGTGATAAATGGCCTGATGACATGAATTTTCCCGTAGTTAGCTTTTCTAATCGATTAGAAAGAAAGTGATTTCAGTGGTATTTGATTACTTGAAATACTAGGGAGTAGGCAAAAAAATGCATGAGAGAGGGTCTTAGAATTATTAGGAAAAATTCTTAGAAATGGCGTGGAGATATAAAAAGCGTGAAAAGAGTCACATTGTTGATGGGGCGTAGAATTAAAACTGTGTCATATCGATTGTTAATTAACCAACTTGAGTGAATCGTAAATCAGGCTCGATATACTCAAGTTGGTGTAAATATTGACGCAGTGTTTATAAACGATACCTTGTATCAATTGTTTTCTGAGGTGATTGAGCTTGCAAGAAAGGCAAGAGAAGAAGCCCGATCACGGCAGCACAAGTCGAAATAGTAACGAAAAATCCAGTCCAACCGTAGGTTTCTAAAATGAGAGCCAGTGGATACCCAGATAATGCGGCACCCATATAAGCGAAGAGACCAACAAAACCAGTGGCTGCCCCTGCGGAATCCTTGTGTGAGCATTCTGCTGCTGCCATACCAATTAACATTTGAGGACCAAAGACAAAAAAGCCTATACAGAAAAGCCCGGCGGCTTGAAAAACAAAATTAGTCAAAGGCATCAGCCACAATGCAGACACCGACAAGAAAATCCCGATAGCAAACAAGATATTCATTGGTCCACGGTTACCTGCAAATAACCGGTCAGAGCCCCAACCCGCAACAAGTGAGCCAATAAACCCACCAATTTCAAATAGAGATAACGCAGCATTAGCGTTAATTAAACTGTAGTTATGCTCTTCAGTTAGATATAAATTACCCCAATCATTAACCGCGGTTCTTACGATATAAACCAACACATAACTAAAAGCGAGTAACCAAATATACTTATTGCTAAATACATAGGTTTTTAATATCTCTCGATAGCTTAGTCCTTGTCCATGGTTCTCTTGTGCTAATTCTAAAGGGTCATTTCGCCATTGTCCTACGCTAGGTAATCCCATGGTTGTTGGCTTATCTCGTAAACGCCAACACACAATTAACCCAATAATAATGCCTATGACGCCAGGCCAAATAAAGCCAGCTCGCCAGCTATAATGCAAAGTAAGGTAACCCACTAGAATAGGGATAAGGGCACCACCAATATTATGTGCGGTGTTCCATGTTGCCCAACGAAACCCACGCTCTGATCGTGAATACCAGGTGGTTAACAGTTTGGAACATGAAGGCCATCCCCAGCCTTGAAACCACGCGTTCAACATCCAAAGAGAGATAAAGGCCATTAAAGAGCTAGAAAAACCAAACGCGATATTAATAATCCCCGTCGCTATCAAGCCAATACCCATAAAATAGCGTGGGTTTGAGCGATCCGAAATCGTGCCGGAGATAAATTTTGATAGGCCATAAGTAATATAGAAAAGCGTACCAATTAAGCCTATGTCCCCTTTATCTAAGCCCAAATCGGTGATCATCGCTGGGGCGGCATAGTTGAAGGTCTTACGAGTAAAGTAAAATCCGGCATAACCTACGTACATTCCTAGCATGATATGCAAGCGCCAGTAACGATAGCTTTGATTAATCTTTTCCTCACTCAATGGCGTGGAATTTGAAGTCGTCGAGCGTAAAAATCCAAACATATTTATACTCACACTTTAGGTAATGCAATGCTGATTTTAGTACCAGAAAGCGGGGTGTTTGAGTCAATTACCATCTTTCCTCCAAGAGCTTGAACCCGTTCTTGCATACCGCGAACCCCCATTCCGTTCATTAAATCTTGTGCTTTAAAACCAATGCCATTATCAGAAATTAAGAGGGTCACTTGGCTATCTAATATCAACGTAATGTGGATCTCATTGGCCTCTGCATATTTATAAGCGTTGTTTAATGATTCCTGACATAAACGAAAAATGGTCACTTTAAGAGTGTCACTTAAGCACAGGTAATCACCCTGCCAATTCAAGTTGATATCAATACCATGATCAGAAAATTCCATTTCTCGAATAAGCTGCTCAACAGATTCTTTGAGATCGAGATCATCAAGCATTTTGGGTCTTAGTTTCGTTAATAATCGTTTAGTGGTGTCGTATACGTTTAGAGAAAGTGTTTCTATTGTATCAGCACAACGAACGCTCATTTCAGCCGCATCAATGCGTTTTATGATGTTTGCCTGAGTTCGAATTGCGGTAATGTTTTGACCAATCTCATCATGTAATTCACGAGCGATATCACGACGAACTGATTCCTCAGCCGTGATTAATTGACGAGATAGGTTTTGATTGCGAGAGAGCTCGCTGCGTAATTTATGGTTTAAATCTTTTTGTTTTTGCACCGCTAAACCAAGCAATATACCGGTAATTGTTTGTGCAGAAAGGGATAAGAGTAGATCGGTAATTTCTAATTTAGAAACACCACTGTGGGCTGCAATTAATGCGACGCTATTAAATAATGTGGCGAGTAATGCACCTTGCCAACCGTAACGAACGGCAAGCAATATAATCGGGATCGCCATACAAAAAGGAGCAAATCGTCTTAATTCTTCAGGCAAGCTCGTCTGTATAAAAATACTGGCAATAAATAACAGGCTATACAGCGCAATATGACGAATTTTAAATTCAACAACGGTATTAATTAAGTAAGAACTGAGTGGCGCCCATTTGTTTTGGAAGAGGTAATTCCAGACTAAATAACACATAGGAACCAACATTAAACCGCCAGTGATACTGACGAGCCACACCATATAAATCGAAGGTACATGAAAACCAACGGCAGAAAGATTAATAAAAGCCATGATGATGATGACGCTTGTCATGACCAATAGATGGCGATTCTGATCACCGTAGTAATAGCGTTTAGCCAATAAAGTAACCGGAATACTCAATGCACTGGCAATGAGGACAGTTAACCATTGTGGTTCATTTAGCAAAAGAGCTAACGCAATCGTCAGACCCCACTCCGCAATGTAAATGGCTGGCCAGTATCGTGTTCGTGTGTGCAGTGCTATCCCTAATCGTAAAGAAAAAGGAAACAACAAAATAGCCAGTTCAGGATCGTTAATGAAATAGTAGGCAATGACCCACAAACAAAACCATGAACACCCAGCCATAAAAATGCCACAGACAGAAGTGGCTAAATAAGTTCGCATTAGTAAGCGTCTTGGGAGAACAGTTTGGCTAACTCAACGTTGTTTTTAACACTCAATTTATCCATGGCATTAGCTCGATGTACATGCACCGTTTTATGGCTTAACCCCAATTTTGTTGCGATAGACTTAACATCTAATCCATTAGCAAGTAATTGACATACTTCGTTTTCTCGACGAGTTAGCTGGCTAAGTGATGTGTTTCTTTTTACTGGTGTAGCAAGTTTTATTGCAATGTCTGGGGTGAGATAACAGCCCCCATTTGCTCCTGTTCGCACGGCTTGGATTAGTTCATCAGGACTGCAACGTTTACTTAAGTAGCCTTTTGCTCCTAGCTCTAACGATTTTTCAACCATAGCGGGAGAGTCGTGAACACTGAGCATAATACTGGCGATGCCGGAGGGGATATCTTCGAGCAGACTTAAACCACTTTCATCTTGCATTGAAATATCTAGGATAACGACATCTGGGTGGCAACTCGGAAGTCCGCGACGTGCTTCTGCCGCAGAGCTGAATTGACCAACCACAGAGATATCAGATTCTAGGCTGAGTAATTGAGCAAAACCAGAACGGACAATGACGTGGTCATCAACAAGTGCAACATTAATCATGATATTAACCAGAATGTAGAGTGAGAAACGAAATAACTCCCAATGATAGGAGCGATAAGAGAATCAATATTAAGACTGAATAATGATACTTAATTGATGGGATGATTTGTATGATCTCGCGCGCTTTACGTAAGTTAAGCGCGCGAAAATTGATTACGCTTGGTTTGCAGCTAAGTGCAGTTTTTTAGCGTGGCGGATCTTTTTCTCTTCAGCGATAGCAACGAAAAGAAGTAAGACAATACAAATCGCGGCGGAGGTATCTAATGCGGCGAAAGTACCTTCCCAGCCCGTTAAGCCAAAGATAGGCGTACCATCGGCAATCATACCAAGGCCTAGTTTTGCAAAGCTGTCACCAATTAGATAAGCGAAAGTACCTTTAACGCCGTCGGCAACACTGATTGCTTTTTTCGGAACAAAACCAACCGCAGCAACACCAATCAATAGTTGAGGACCAAACACTAAGAAACCAAGAATAAAGAGTGAACCAAGGTACATGAATTCGCTGGTTGCATTTTGGTAGAACTCAAGCGATACAATGATTAAACCAAGAGACACACAAGCCACCAAAGCACGACGACCATTCGCGAGATCGGATAAATAACCCCACATTAGCGTACCAACAAGTGCTCCGACTTCAAACAACGTGAAACCTGTAATCGCCGTTTCTTTTGATAGGCCAAGCTCTTGGTATGCGTAAACCGTTGACCATTGGTCGATACCAATACGAACAATGTATAAGAAAATGTTAGCGAAGCAGAGTAACCAGATCACTTTGTTTTTAAGTACGTACTCAACAAAGATCTCTTTTTTCGTCATGTGGTTTTCTTCAGCGATCGTATCTTCTTCACTGATTTCTTCGTCAAAAAGCTCTTCTACTGTACCTAGACCGTAAGCTTCCGGTGAGTCATTACCAAAACGCATTCCAATAAAACCAACGATGATCGCGATGATAGAAGGGAAGACGAACATGCCTATAACGTTGCCATCAAAAAAATAGTTAGCACCAAATAAAGCGACACCAGCAGCACCTGCACCACCCACATTATGAGACATGTTCCACAAGCCTAAATATGACCCGCGTTTATTACGTGGTGTCCATTTAGTGATGGTGGAATAGCTTGAAGGGCCACCCGTACTTTGGAAGAAACCGCTGAGAGCGTAAAAGGCTATCATCATGAATAAGCTAGCACTGCCGCCGCCCATACTGAAGCTGAAACCTAGCATAGCTAAGCCTGAAAGAATAAGCATGAAAGGCAAAAATTGTTTGGTATTTTTCCCATCGGCATAATAGGAAACAACCGTTTTACCAATACCGTAAGTGATTGAAAAACCAAGACCAATTAAGCCAAGTTCTGTCATCGACAATCCGTAAGTTGAAATCATGTCGTTTTGTGCGACATTGAAGTTTTTACGAATCAGATACATGGTTAGATAACCAATAAACACGACCAAGTAAGATTGTAGGAAAGGTTTAAACCACATCTTTCTTCTGACTTCTACCGGAAGATCTAGTGTCGGTTTTCTAACCTGTTCTAGGAACTTTAACATTGTGAACTCTCTTATAATGTATGAGGGTATGCATGAGGGGTTAACTCTCAATGCGCTCTTTATATATTGGATTGATTGAAATAGTAGAGAGTGGGAAGGGAGCTTGCATGAGAGAGGGTCTTAGAATGACTAGGAAAAATTCTTAGAAATTAACAAGCTGTATAGAAAGCGTGAAAAGAGTCACATTGTTGGGCATAAAAAGGAAATGAAGCCGTTAACGTGAGTTAGTTGGTTATTTATTAAATGGAAAATCGTCAATATTTAAGTTGAATAACATCAAATTCAATTGTTCAAAGAACATATAATGGTTCTATTAGGGGAATGTTTTATAATTTAAAATATTGAATTTTATGGTTAAATTCAGAAAAGAAAGAAATAAATAATCATGCAGATTGATGCTATAAAAGTAATACTTTCGATGATCCATTCTTTGTCATCCCAGCCGAGCATTCTAATTTCTGATGGGGTGAAGTTGATTTCTAAGTCTTCAAAATCTTCATTTAAATCGCACATAACAAATCCTCTTAAATAGTCAGTAAAAAGAGGTTATCTGCTTTTTTAGTTTAGTTAAATTTAATAATGTAAAACGAGCGTTTAAATTTAATTAACCAGTAAGTTTTGTTATTGGTCCATTTTAATCATAAAAAAAGATGAAAGAGAGGCTCTTTCATCCTTTAAATTGAGGCTTTTTATTGGCTAGCTATCTTGATTAAAATCCAAATTTTCCGTTAGTGTTTTTCCATTCTGTTTTTTCAGGAATAGCTTCAACCGTGTCCCAATGTTCTACGATCTTGCCGTTATCTAGGCGGACGCGGTGCGGAGCTTCTGGATCATGAGAGAGGGAGGTTCTTTCATACAAAGAAGACAGTTCGATGATCTCTAATTCAGTATTATTGCTTTTGTCGTGATTAAAACCAACATTAGGGATATTCATAACTGTCCTTTTTATCAGTGACGTTTTGCAACTAAGGTAAATTTGTAATCTCTTGGCGAGATAAAGTTACGGCTGTATTCAAAAACGATGTCACCCTTTAAATAGCCTCGGCTGCGTTTTTCAATAATAGGCACGCCTTCTTCCGTATTCAGATAATCGGCAATATCTTTACTTGGCAGAATTGGTACTAGTTCTTGCTCACTACGATCAATAGTTAACCCTTTCGTGTTCTCAATAAAATCGTATTTAGACTGTTGCATGACTTGGTAAGACAGATCCGGGAAGAGAGCAACAGGTAACCACGTTTCTTCGACAGCAATCGGATTGTTATCAATATAACGCACACGCTTTACGTAAAACATGTGTTCATTCTCTGCTATGTCTAAATGCTCAGCCATTACGAGTGATGCTTTTTGGATTTCAAACGCCAATACATCGCTGTGGGTTGCCACATCTAAATGTGCCCACTTTTCTTGAAAGCTCGATTGTTGGTAAATATCGTAATTTACCTTGTTCTCTTTTACGTAAGTGCCGCTGCCTTGCACACTTTCGAGCTCATCATTTTCTATTAATAGTTTTAATGCCTGACGGATAGTCACTCGACTAACAGAAAACAGTTCTCGTAATTGCGCTTCACTTGGAAGTGCTTCACCGACTTTATATTCGCCTTGGCTGATCTTCTCTCGGATAGCATCAGCAATTTGACGATACATTGGGAGCCTTGCCATTAAAACCTCGTAATTTTACTGTAAAAATTGTCTACACTAACTTGTATCATACGAATAAAAGGTAATAAGACAAGTTTTAATGCCAATTTGAATTTAATACATATTTAATACAAGTTGTGGTGGTTGTGATAGTCATCACAGATAAGTTGTATTAAAAAGGTATTATTGTCTCAGTTACCAAATACAAACACTCATTCGTGACATGGGACAAAGGTTATGAAACTGACTACTCTTACAAATAAGTCGCTCATTAATCTGCAGACGACATTTAATAGCAGAGAAGAAGCGATTTATGCACTTGCTGACCAATTAGAACAACAAGGCAAGTTACATAATAAAGATGAATATTTAGAGGCTGTATTTGCTCGTGAAGCAGAAGGCCCAACTGCGTTAGGTGAAGGGTTAGCAGTACCTCACGGTAAAACAGATGCGGTAAAAGAAGCCGCATTTGCTGTTGCAACCTTAACGCGAGATCTAAAGTGGAAAGGCGTTGATGAAGATGAGGACGAAGACGTAAACCTTATTTTCTTAATTGCGATCCCTAATGCAGAAGCGGGTTCTACCCACATGCATTTACTGACGGAATTAACCACAACCTTAGTGGATGATGATGTTCGTGAAGCCGTATTAAATGCCACCACAGCAGAAGAGATTTTTGCTCTGTTTGATGGGCATAAAGAAAAAGACACTGAATCATACAACTTAGATACAAATGCGCCAACAATTGTATGTGTAACTGCGTGCCCTGCAGGCATTGCACACACGTATATGGCTGCGGAATACCTTGAAAAAGCAGGGAAAAAACTTGGTTATAACGTCCATGTTGAAAAACAAGGCGCAAATGGTATTGAAGATCGTATTACTGCCGAGCAACTAAATAAAGCCGTCGCGTGTGTTTTTGCAGCGGAAGTTGCGATTAAAGACGTTGAGCGATTTAAAGGCATTCCACGAGTTGAAACGCCAGTAGCAGAGCCTATTCGTCATGCAGAACGCATTCTTAATGACGCGATAGAAGAAGGTAAAAAAGGGCGTTCTGCCGATTTTGTGGAAGCAACAGACGACAAACCTAAAAAATTACCACTGAAAACAGAATTAAAACAAGCCCTACTAAGCGGTATTTCGTTTGCCGTACCATTGATCATCGCTGGCGGTACAGTGCTTGCGGTTGCTGTTCTTATTGCTCAAATTTTTGACTTACAAGAACTGTACGCGACAGATGGTTCATGGTTATGGATGTACCGTAAATTAGGTGGTGGCTTGCTTGGTACGCTAATGGTTCCAGTACTGGCAGCGTACACGGCTTACTCCCTTGCAGATAAACCGGCGTTAGGTCCAGGTTTTGCTGCGGGTCTTGCGGCTAACTTGATTGGTGCGGGTTTCCTTGGTGGTGTTGTTGGTGGTTTATTAGCTGGCTATGTCATGCGTTGGGTGAAAGAAAATATTCGCCTAGCGCCTGCATTCAACGGTTTCCTTACGTTTTATCTTTATCCTGTGATCGGTACTTTGGTCGTTGGTAGTTTAATGTTATTCGTTATTGGTAAGCCAGTTGCGTTTTTAAACCAAGGTTTAACGGATTGGTTAAACGGTTTGTCAGGTACTAATGCCATCTTACTTGGTGCGGTACTAGGGTGTTTCGTTTCATTCGACTTAGGTGGTCCTGTCAACAAAGCCGCTTACGCCTTCTGTTTAGGTGCAATGGCGAACGGTGTTTATGGTCCTTACGCCATCTTCGGTTCAGTAAAAATGGTATCAGCCTTTACGGTAACGGCGTCAACCATGATAGCGCCTCGTTTGTTCAAAGATTTTGAAATCGAAACGGGTAAATCAACATGGCTACTTGGCCTTGCAGGTATTACTGAAGGTGCGATTCCAATGGCGATTGAAGATCCAATTCGTGTTATCGGTTCATTCCTTGTGGGTTCGATTGTAACGGGTGCAATGGTTGGTGCCGCAGGTGTTGGTTTATCTACACCAGGAGCAGGCATCTTCTCACTCTTCTTATTGCAAGATGGTGGTATGGGGTCATTCATGGCAGCAGCTGTTTGGCTAGGCGCAGCTCTGGTTGGGACGGTGATTTCAACATCAATTCTTATTATGTGGAGAGGCCACGCAGTAAAGAAGGGAAAGCTTGAATTGCAAAAATCTGAAAAAGTAACAGCAGCAACTCAGAACTAACAATAAAACGATTGGAGTATCGGGTTTCCCCCTAAAGTTTCTCGATACTCCTCTCATCTAAACCTCCTAGGTTATCGATACATCATGGGGTTTTAAATGAGAGAGGCTCCACACTCGATTTATTTAAACGACATTAATTTCATTATTGCGGCTGTAAAAGCGGCGAGAAAATCAGGTAAAAAATTATGACTACTACATCACGCGTTCATATTACTCCACACATGCACTGGGATCGTGAATGGTATTTCACAACAGAAGAGTCTCGCATTCTTCTTCTTAATAACATGGAAGAAATCATGACCCGTCTGGAAACGGATCCAGACTACAAATACTACGTATTAGATGGTCAAACTGCGTTATTAGAAGATTACTTTGCGATTAAACCAGAACACAAAGAACGAGTAAAAGCGCTAGTTCAAGCCGATAAATTGATTGTTGGCCCTTGGTATTCTCAAACCGATACGATGCAAGTATCAGGCGAATCGATTGTTCGTAATATGATGTATGGTCTACGAGATTGTTTAGAATTAGGTAACCCAATGAGAATTGGTTACTTACCTGACTCATTTTCGATGAGTTCTCAACTACCAATGATTTATAACGCATTTGGAATTGATAGAACCATGTTTTGGCGTGGTTGCTCTGAGCGTCACGGAACAAATAAAACAGAATTTTTATGGCAATCAAATGATGGCAGTGAAGTAACGGCACAAGTATTGCCATTGGGCTACGCGATTGGTAAGTACTTACCTGAAGATGAAGAAGCACTACGCAGCCGACTAGATACTTATTTTAAAGTATTAGAAAATGCGTCAGTAACCAAAGACATTTTATTGCCAAATGGTCACGACCAGATGCCAATTCAAAACAACATTTTTGAAGTGATGGACACATTGCGTTCGGCTTACCCTGATCGTGAATTTATGATGAGTCGTTTTGAAGATGTGTTTGAAAAAATCGAAGGCATGCGTGATCAACTTGATACCATTAAAGGCGAGTTTAATGATGGTAAGTACATGCGTGTTCACCGCAGTATTTCTTCAACGCGTATGGACATTAAACTTATTCATGCTGAAGTTGAGAATAAGATCGTCAATATTCTTGAGCCATTAGCGTCTATCGCATGGACATTAGGGTTTGAATATCACCACGGTTTGATCGAGAAAATGTGGAAAGAAAGCATGAAAAACCATGCGCATGACTCGATTGGTTGTTGTTGTTCTGACAAGGTTCACGCTGAGATTTTAAACCGCTACATTTTAGCTGACGACATGGCAACTAACTTAATCAATTTCTATAAGCGTAAAATTGTTGATCACATGCCTGCTCGTGAAGGCTGTGACAAATTGGCGTTCTTCAACTTATCGCCTTACGTTCGTGAAGAAGTGATTAACACGACCATTACTATTCGTGCTCAAGAGTTTTCTATTTTTGATGATGAAGGCAATCAAGTTGAGTACTTCATTCAAGACCAACGCGAGATTGACCCTGGTAAAATTGACCGTCAAATTGTGCATTACGGAAACTACGACCCGTTTATTGAATACGACATTCAAATTAATCAAATGGTACCAGCAATGGGCTTTACGACCCTTCATATTCAGGCAAATGAAGAAGGGCGTGTAAAAGTTGCAGCGCAAAAAGATTACCTTATGGAAAATGAGTTCTATCGCATTGATGTGAACACCAACGGCACATTAAGTATTTTCGATAAAGAAACAAAAGAGACGTTTGAGCAAGTATTGCGTTTAGAGGATGGCTCTGATGATGGTGATGAATACGATTATTCACCTTCTCGTGAAGAATGGTTGATTCACTCTGATGAGTTTACCGCAGAAACAAGCATTAAACATGAAGGTTATCAGTCAGTTGCTTCAATCAAGTTACGTATGCAAGTGCCTACTAACTTAGAAGCGCGTGAATCACGTTCAAACCAAGATGCATTCGTTGATATGGATTGCCAAGTGGTATTGAAGCAAGGTTCTCGTCGTATTGAAGTACGTATGGAGATGGATAACCAAGCGGATGATCACCGAGTTCGAGTGTTAATTCCAACGAAATTTGTTACCGACACCGTTGTTGCAGATAATCAATTTGGGGTTATTACTCGCCCAACGAATGATCCTGCGATGGAAGTATGGGAAGAAGAAAAGTGGAAAGAAGCACCAGTCCCTATTTATCAGCTAATGAATTTTGCAGCGCTTGAAAATGGCACCGCAGGCATGGCCGTAATGACCAATGGTCTGCGTGAGTTTGAAGTGATTGCTTCACATAGTGAGCAGCGTGACACGTTAGCATTGACGTTATTTAGAGGCGTTGGCGTGTTAGGTAAAGAGAATTTACTTACTCGTCCAGGTCGTCCATCGGGTATTAAGATCCCAACACCAGATTCTCAAACACGTGGAAAAATAGTGTGTGAATTTGCATTGTTTGGTTTTGCTGGCAATCACATTGATGCAAATGTAATGGCAGAAGCGCGTGATAACGTGACCCCAATTCAGTGTTATAACAAGATCCCATACAACGCAATGAAGCTTAATGTTGGTGAGCAAAATCTACCATTAACATTCAGCTTATTAGAGAAAGAGAAAAAAGGCGCGGTATTAAGTGTGCTGAAAAAAGCAGAAGATTCTGATGCATTAATTTTGAGAGTCTACAACCCTGCGGAATCGGGATCACTAGAAGATAATGTTCGTTTTTCTCAAGATGTGATGTTCTGGAATCAAGTAAGAATGGATGAAGAATTATTAGAGGTACAAACACCGATAGAGCAATTTGGATTGATATCCCCTTGTCAGGCTAAATCGTTCAAAGTGACTTTCTAAGGTTTTTCATTTGAAAGTAAACCTCTTCTTTCATGTTTTGGGAGGAGGTTTACGATTACTTTTCATCATCATTAGAGTAGTAGGCATATATAATGCAAACCAACATATTTAAACTCGACAATGTGATTCAAAACTACGCATGGGGCAGCCAAACCTCTATCCAACAATTGTTTGGAATAGAGAACCAAGAAGGCTTGCCTCAAGCAGAAATTTGGATGGGCGCACACCCAAATGGTTGCTCAAAAGTGGAAGCAACAGGTGAGTTGCTGTCAGAGCTAATTAGAAAATATCCGATTGAAACGTTAGGTCGTTATACGCATCAACGTTTTGGTGATTTACCTTATTTATTTAAAGTATTAGCCGCAGATAAGCCATTATCGGTGCAAGTTCATCCAAAGTTGAGCGATGCAAAGTTAGGCTTTGAAAAAGAAAACCAACAAGGTATAGAGCTGGGCGCGTTTAACCGTAATTACAAAGACGCGAATCACAAACCAGAGTTGGTGTATGCACTGACGTTTTATAGAGCAATGAATGGCTTTCGTCCTATTGCTGAAATGGTGTCTATCTTTGAGCAAGCGAATGTCTCGGTATTATCAGAAGCGGTCACTCAATTAAAAGCCTCGCCAACAAGCAGCAGCTTACAAGCTTTCTTTACTACGGTAATGAGTTTGACAGGTAAAGACAAAACCGATGCATTAGCGCAATTGATTGAAGGCTCTGATACTAAAGCCAAAACCAAAGTAGCGCGTGAAGCGTTTGGTATGGTTGCGGAATTTAGTGAAGAGTTCTCAGACGACATAGGGCTGTTTTCGCCATTAATGTTGAATGTGATTGAACTTGAACCGGGTGAAGCGATGTTTTTACACGCCGCAACACCACACGCTTATGTTCAAGGCACAGGATTAGAGATCATGGCGAACTCTGACAATGTACTAAGAGCAGGGTTAACGCCGAAACACATGGACATTGAAGAGCTGATTTCTCATACCGAGTTCCATTCTATTCCATTTGATGACATTCGTTTACACCCGATAAAAAAAGAGCGTAAACACAGTTACCCAATCCCTGTTGATGATTTTGGTTTTGAAATTATCGAAGTGGTTGAAGAGAGTGCTGAACAATATGTTCGTGGTGCTGAAATTCTCTTTTGTATAGAAGGGGAAGTGATTATTGAAAGTGATGACTCGGTAACGACATTACACGCGGGACAATCGGTCTTTGTGTGTAATAACGCAGATGTTTATAGCTGTAAGGGTAAAGGTACATTAGCCCGAGCATATAACTAGGTATTACGTGTATTTCTAGTTTATGATTTTTAATGTAAAAAGGCTTCTAGTGATAGAAGCCTTTTTATGTTTATAGCATTATTATTCTTGTTTTAATGAGCACTCAACATCAATCAATAATTCACTAAGGTGAGTTGGGCACAGTATATCGTCTTTAGCTACTGAAAACTTAGCCGCCATATTTTGATTAAATAGATTCCAATGTTGCAGTAGCAGTTTTTCATGGTTATCTGCAAATTGTGGCCAGGTTTCAGACATCATTGGCGTTAAGCTTGATGCACCATGAGCAAAAATTAACATTTGCCATTTGGTTTCCCAAATATCGAGCTGCCCATCTGGATTTGCTTGGTTGTACTCTTCAAAAAGATCTTTAAATATCGCTTCAAATTCACACTTAGTTTTTAAGAAGTACTCAAGTAATGCATTGTCATCTTGGCGAATGGCATCAGCAATCATTTTAATTGGCTGTGGGTTCATCAAGGTAAAAGCGGACAGCTTAATAATGAATAGATAAATGCGATAGCTGGGTGTTTTATCGGTTGGTAGTGACTCGATAATCGCATCTAAGTAGCTTTGCATATGTTTATCACAGGCATCACAAATCGCCTTCCAAATCATATCTTTACTACCAAAGTGATGACGAATAAGACTGTGAGAAACGCCCGCTTTTTCACTGATATTACGCAGTGATACACGCTCGTAACCTAGCTCGCCAAACATCGTTGCCGCAACCATTAAGATTTGACATTTTGTTTGTTCAGCAGCTTCGGTACTTCTTTTTCCCTGCTTTTTCTCTGTCATTATTCACCCTTAGTTTGTGCTATTAATTACCAATATATACGTATTAAGTGTTGCTAATAGTTCTGATTTCTGTACAGCCTAATGCGTATTGATGGCCTAAGCATACCAAGTTCAGCACCTAACGCGTACTTAAAAATTCACTTTTCAATTGTTTTACTGCACAAGTGTAAAATATATTGATCTACTTCAAATTAAAACTATACTGCACAGCTGTGTAGTAAATAAAATGAGTGGAGATACTTGTGCGAAAACTAAATATAAAGCGCACATTCCTAGGTGCTGTAATGGCATTAAGTCTGTCAGGAATGCTAACTGGTTGTGAAAAAGCGATATCTGAAACCACAGATATGACAGTTAAGCCTGTAAAACTATTATCGATAAAAGATCTCGCAGTTGCTGATTCTGATGCGTTTCTTGCGCGTATTGATGCGACGTATCGAGCACAATTGTCATTCCAAGTAGGTGGTGCAGTCTCTGATATCAAAGTAAAAATGGGACAAGCCGTAACTAAAGGTGAGTTATTGGCATCACTAGATCCAAATGATTTACAACTGGCATTGGATGCAGCGAAAGCACAGTTCTCATTAGCGAAGACACAATGGAGTCGCGCGAAAAGTTTGTACGGTAAGAAGCTTATTAGTACCAATGATTACGATCAGCGTGAGACACAATATCAAGCGGCATTGGCAAATTACGAGCAAGCAAAAACGGATTTAAGTTATACCGAAATTCATGCGCCGTTCTCTGGCATTATTTCGTATACCTACGTAAAACCACATCAAATTGTGGGTGAGAAACAAGAGATTTTAAATCTGATTGATAATTCAACATTGGATGTGTCGGTGACATTACCTATTAGCTATGTGGATTCAGTTTCTATTCCGGCATTAATCAGCAGTGATATGTGGGTAACCATGGATAATGAGCCTAACAATCAAATTCAAGGTAGATTTAAAGAGATCTCAACGCAGCCTAATTTAGACACGAACAGTTATGAAGCGATTGTAACGATGGCCTTACCTAAAGGGCGTAATCTATTAACGGGTATGACGGGACAAGTTCATATTCCAAAACAGAAAAGCGCTGATTATTTGCAACTACCCCAAAGTGCGTGGGTAAATAAAAACACCAAGCAAGGGCAAGTGTGGTTAATGAATGATGAAACAAATACGGTCACTAAAGCGACGTTACCGTTAAACGAGCAAGGGTTGGTGATATCAGGCTTGAATGCAAATGACTATGTTGTGATTGCTGGCGTTGATAGCCTTGTTGAAGGTCAAACAGTAAAAGCATGGCAACGTGAGGAAGGTATTTAATGAAGCGTTCATTATATTCATTATTGGTACTGAGCCTCTTTATGCTCACGGGCTGCCAAGAAGAAGCGGTAACAGAAACCAGTGAGCCACTTTATATTTCAGGCTTTGCAGTTGGCGCGCCTGTGACTCAACAATTTCGCTCTTTTAAAGGCCAAGTGGTTCCTGCTGAGCAAACCCCGATTGCGTTTCGAGTTACTGGTGAGATCCAAGAGGTATTAGTTAAAGCTGGAGATGTGGTTAAACAAGGCCAACTCATTGCAAAACTAGAAGATAGCAAGGCAAAACAAGCGGTTAATGATGCTAAGGCACAGTATTCGTTAGCGTCAAAACAGTACCAACGCGGTAAAGAATTGAACCGTCGCGCTATGATTTCAAAAGCGGAACTTGATGAATTATTTGCGAATAGAGAACTGGCGCAAGCGACGTATCGTTCAGCAAAAAATCAATTAACGTATACTCATCTTGTTGCGCCATTTAGCGGCAAAGTGCTTGATGTTTATAAAGAGCAGTTTGAACGTGCAGCGGCAGGCGAGCCCATTCTGAATTTGTATCAAAACGATAAAGTGTACGTGCGTATTGATCTTTCAGATAACGTGTTAGCCATGATAAATCCTGAAACCAATCGAGATTCTTACCATCCGGTGACTACATTTGTAGGTTTATCAGGCTCTTATTCTATGGAGTATTTAGAGCACACTAGTGAGCCAAATGCTCAAACTCAAACCTATGAGATGTACTTAACCATGCCTCAACCGAGTACTGAGATTTTGCCTGGCACCAGTGCCACGGTGAATGTGGACATGGTAGAAGCCGGAATAACCTCAATTGATGGCTACCATGTACCCGTAACGGTATTGCAAGCGGGTCAAAAAGCAGGTCTGTTTTATGTGTGGATCATACGTGATGGGCAAGCGGTTAAAGTGCCAGTGACTATTCGCCAAATTAACGGTGAAGGAGCAATTGTGGCTTCTGGTATTACTCAAGGTGATGTTCTTGCCAACTCAAGTTTACGAAAATTACGTGAAGGCAAAAAGGTAACGTTAGTGGAGAATCAACAATAATGAACATTGCTGAATATTCAATAAAAAACAAAGTCATTAGCTGGCTATTCATTGTTATTTTAACTATTAGTGGAATCACCTCATTTTTAGATTTAGGCCGTTTAGAAGACCCAGCTTTTACGATTAAAGATGCGATGATCATCTCGACTTATCCGGGGGCAACCTCAAAAGAAGTTGAAGAAGAGTTAACGTATCCGTTAGAAAAAGCGATCCGTAAATTACCTTATATCGATAAAATCACATCGACTTCCTCTAATGGGATGTCGCAGATCATGGTGAGCATGAAGATGGATTACGGTCCAGATGAGTTGCCACAGATCTGGGATGAAATGCGTCGTAAAATTAATGATTTGAAACCAACTTTGCCTCAAGGGGTTCAATCTTTACAGATCATTGATGATTTTGGTGACGTGTTTGGCGTAATGATGATGCTGACGGGTGACGATTATAACTATGTAGAGTTAAAACGTTATGCGGACACATTAACGCGCGAATTAGAGCTGATTGATGGGGTCGGTAAAATCTCTATCGCGGGTGATCAACAAGAAATGCTGTTTGTTGAAATATCACTCGATCGCTTAGCCGCACTGAATCTAGACATGAACACCGTGGCTGGCCTATTAAACCAACAAAATAACGTGGTTCAGGCGGGTGAAGTATTGGTGAATGGCGAGAGCTTAACCATTCGTCCAAGCGGTACGTTAACCACGATTGAATCGTTAGAAGACTTGATTATTCATGGTCGTGATACGGGTAATTTGATCCGCTTAAAAGACGTAGCGACCATTAGTCGTGGCACACAAGAGAAACCGAGTAATGTGATCCGATTTAACGGGAAAGATGCATTAAATATCGGTTTATCGTTCGCGTCTGGTGTAAACGTGGTCGAAGTTGGTCAGCGTGTTCAAGAAGAGCTAGCGTATTTAGAATCAATAAAACCTGCGGGACTTGAGTTAAGTTATTTCTATAACCAAGCGCAAGAAGTAGATACGTCAGTTCGTGATTTTATCATCAGTTTAGGTGAAGCGGTCGCGATTGTTATTTTGGTTTTATTGTTCGCGATGGGTATGCGAAGCGGCATCATTATTGGTGTTGTTTTATTGTTGACCGTGTTTGGTACCTTCATCTTAATGAGCTACAACAACATTGACCTTCATCGTATCTCATTGGGGGCATTAATTATTGCGCTAGGGATGTTGGTTGATAATGCCATTGTAGTGGTTGAGGGGATTTTAGTTGGCCTCAAAAAAGGGCGAACCAAAGTTCAAGCAGCTGCGGACATTGTAAAACAAACACAATGGCCTTTATTGGGCGCAACAGTGATCGCGATTGCCGCGTTTGCTCCGATTGGTCTGTCTGAAGACGCCACTGGTGAGTTCATGGGCGACTTGTATTGGGTTCTATGTTACTCACTGTTTTTAAGTTGGGTAACGGCTATTACAATCACGCCATTCTTAGCTGACTTGCTATTGAAAGAAGAAGATAAAAATACAGGTGAAGAAGAAGACGCTTACAAAGGGTTCTTATTTACTGCGTTTGGCTCATCACTTAAATTAGCGTTACGCTTCCGTTGGGTAACGGTTGTCTCGCTAGTGGGTTTACTTGTCGTTGCGGTAATGGCGTTTGGTAATGTGAAGCAGCAATTCTTCCCTGCATCAAACACGCCAATGTTCTATGTCGATATGTGGATGCCAGAGGGCACTGATATTCGTGAGACAATTAAGCAATCAGAAGCGGTTGAGAGCTACATTAATAAGCAAGACAACATTGAGTTTGTATCAGCGTCGATTGGTCAAGGTATGCAGCGTTTTGCTCTGACGTATCAACCAGAAAAAAGCTATGAAGCGTATGCACAATTTCAGATCCGAACGACCGATCGTGATGCGATGTTCAGCTTATTAGAAAACCTAACTAATTCATTAGATAAACGTTTTGATAAACCGACATTTCAATTCAAAATGATGGAATTTGGTCCTTCTCCTGCGTCTAAGATTGAAGTGCGTATTTCAGGGCCCGACCCTCAAATTCTGCGTGATTTAGCGACTGATGTTGAAGATATTCTCGCGACAGATTCAGGATCAAGAAACATTCGACATGATTGGCGTGAACGTACTAAAGAGCTAACGCCTGAGTTTAATGAATCGAAAGCGCGTCGTTTAGGGATCTCAAAAGAAGACTTATCAAATACGCTGCAAATGGCATTTGGTGGTAATACATTAGGAATGCTGCGTGATGGCACACATACTCTGCCAATTGTGGCACGTTTGCCAGAAGTAGAGCGTGTGGATTTTGAATCACTGCAAAACGTGAAGATCTGGAGTCCATCATTGCAAAGCTACATTCCAGTAGACCAAGTGATTGATGGGGTGAACCTAGATTGGAGTGATCCTCTTATTCAGCGTCGCGACAGAAAACGCACCATTACGGTAATGGCCGATCATGATTTATTAAGTGATGATACACCTGCAAGTTTGTTAGCGCGTGTTCAACCAAAAGTGTTGGAAATGCCGTTACCTGAAGGGTATGAAATTACTTGGGGTGGAGAATATGAATCATCAAAAGATGCACAAGAGTCTCTATTTGGTTCATTACCAATGGGTTACTTATTCATGTTTATCATTACAATGTTGCTGTTTAACTCGTTTAAAAAGCCGTTAGTGATTTGGTTTACGGTTCCGCTGTCCATCATTGGTGTTGCGTTTGGTTTATTGAGCACCAATATGCCGTTTAGCTTTACCGCGTTCTTAGGTTTATTAAGCTTGAGCGGTATGATTTTGAAAAACGGGATTGTCTTGCTTGATCAAATCAACATTGAATTGGCCTCAGGAAAAGATCCGTACATTGCGATAGTGGACAGTGCGATCAGTCGTGTGCGCCCTGTGAGTATGGCGGCATTAACGACAATATTAGGGCTTATCCCACTATTGTTTGATGCCTTC
Organism: Aliivibrio sp. 1S128; assembly: GCF_001691065.1. NCBI lineage: Bacteria > Pseudomonadati > Pseudomonadota > Gammaproteobacteria > Vibrionales > Vibrionaceae > Aliivibrio > Aliivibrio sp. 1S128. Next base: position 109,921 of record NZ_MAJV01000036.1, read on the forward strand.
TTTAGCTCAATGGCAATCACTATCATGGCGGGTTTAGGCTTTGCGACTATTTTGACACTGATTGTAGTGCCGGTAATGTACGCGATTTTATTTAAGATTAAGCCTGCAGAAAGTAACGCATAAACGAATACTGTCTTTGAGTTTATTTTTACTCACCAATCACAATGGCCTTAGGGTTTATTGTGGTTGGTTTTTTACGTTATAATCACCCTAAAGATAGTTACTTATATTTCACGGGTTAATGCTATATTTTGAGTGATAACCCTGTATAATCCGCCGCCTATTTACTGGTAATATCATTGTCTCTCTAAGACAATCATTCACGCGTTAGTTAAACTTAGGAATTCGTTATGACTGAAGAAGAAAGAATTGAACTGCAACAGAACAACCCATTACACGGTCTTAAGTTAGAAATCTTACTGCAAGAGTTGGTTGATCATTACGGATGGGAAATTCTAGACACCGCAATGCGTTTAAACTGTTTCAACACAAACCCGTCAATGGTGAGTAGTGTGAAATATTTGAAGAAAACACAATGGGCAAGAGAGAAGGTTGAAAACTTCTATTTATACCGTTTTAAACGTATGCCTAAAGCGTCTGATCTTGAATATCAAATGCCTCCACGTTCACGCACATTCGCTCATGGTCTTGAACCTCGTGAACCAATGGAATTGACGATTGAATCGATTCTGCTTTCTCAAGCTAAATCAGCGTCAGCGCACCAAGCCCGCTCTCAAAACCGTGGCGGTAACTATCGTCGTTAATAATTAATATAATTTAGTAACAAAAATAATTATATTAACAAACATAAAAAGCCAAATAATATTAAATTATTATTTGGCTTTTTTA
>NZ_MAJV01000037.1:0-555 GCF_001691065.1 Aliivibrio sp. 1S128
TGTTATGCAGGCGTTAGCACAAACATTATTTAAGTTTAGGTGAGTAGATGAAAGAAAATATAGAAGTCATATCTATGGAAGTTGGCTTGGAAAATTGTCTTCTTAAAATAGAAAAACAATACCAAAAGGAAGAAGCAACTACAGCTTGGAGATGTGATGCATTATCAACGGGTTATAATGATGTAGATAAAAAAATTGGAGGGATTAGTAAAGGTTTAACTGTTATTGCTGGTAGGCCACTTAATCATCACGCAATGTTTCATCGAAATATAATTGAAAATATACTTTTAGATTTGAATAATGAAGAATGTATTCTTCATTTTGAGTCAGATTTAAATATTGATAGTTTTTATCGTAAAGTAGTCAGCTCAATTAGTAGGGTTGATTATTCAGCATTAGAAAGTGGTAAAATTGACGATGAATCATGGTCTCGCATTTCTGCGACCATGGGAATGTTGATGGAAAAGCAGAACTTATTTATTCGTGGCAAGTCAACCTATATAGAAGATATTCAAGATGTTATCGATACTGTAGAGTTGGATGGGAAACGAGTTT
>NZ_MAJV01000037.1:578-992 GCF_001691065.1 Aliivibrio sp. 1S128
TGTTATTTCTATTAGCTCTATCCATAACCTGAAAACAAAAGACCGATATGAATCTAGATATGCTGAAGTCTGTGCAATATCAAAGAAACTAAAAGCTATGGCTATCGATCTTAATATTTACTTAATTGTTGGTTCTAATGTGAATCGTAAATGTGAAGAACGAGCAGATAAAAGGCCGTTAATTTGGGATTTACGAGATAGTGGTACTTTAGAAGAAGACGCAAATACTATTATGTTTTGTTATAACAATGAGGGTTATGCTGAAAATAACGTTGGAGTCGCTGAAATTATCATTGCAAAGAATGACTTTGGTGAGAGAAGTGTCAGTAAATTATTCTGTAACTCTCAGTATTCTCGATTTGATAATTTCTTAGGTGTAATTGGGTAAGTTCGTGCTAACAATCGCATCAACAC
>NZ_MAJV01000038.1:0-280 GCF_001691065.1 Aliivibrio sp. 1S128
ACCAACCATCATTGAAATGTTAGGTGAAGCAATAGGTAGCTATTTGCTTCAAAATAAAGGCGACCATTTCTATTTTTGCCGTTTCTTTTTACTGCCAAATTTTCACGGGAAAGGAATAGGAAGTCAGGTTTTAAGTCAATGTTTAGAGTTTGCTGATAGCGAAAATAAACCAGTGAAATTGTGTTATTTGCAAGGTAATCGGGTGGGCGGTTTATATCGTAAATTTGGTTTCCAAGTAACATCAGAAAATGCTCAATTTATTCATATGAACCGTGTGAGA
>NZ_MAJV01000039.1:0-280 GCF_001691065.1 Aliivibrio sp. 1S128
ACCAACCATCATTGAAATGTCAGGTGAAGCCGTAGGTAGCTATTTACTTCAAAACAAAGGCGACCATTTCTATTTTTGCCGTTTCTTTTTATTACCAAGCTTTCACGGGAAAGGAATAGGAAGTCAGGTTTTAAGCCAATGTTTAGAGTTTGCTGATAGCGAGAATAAACCAGTGAAATTGTGTTATTTGCAAGGCAATCGAGTAGGCGGTTTATATCGTAAATTTGGTTTCCAAGTAACATCAGAAGATGCTCAATTTGTTCATATGAACCGTGTGAGA
>NZ_MAJV01000040.1:0-878 GCF_001691065.1 Aliivibrio sp. 1S128
GAAGAAGCGTTAGAGAAACATTCTGAACTAAAAGATAAATACCATTTTACGCCCAATGATGAGCAGAAAACCGCTTGGGAAAAGAATACTCTCTTCAGTGATGAGGTTAATTGGAGTGAGTTAGATGAATTTCTTACTCAACACTACACCCAACTTAAAGATCAAGATAAGCGTATTGCCATGCTCTATCAAGATTTTATGGAGGCGTTTGAGCTGCTCGGAACGGATCCATTAGTCATTGGTATTGATAATCAAGATGAAGACCACCTCACTTATTTATTAAGTGTAATCAGCCAATATTTACAGGTAATCAAACAAGCGGTGAATACCGAGAAGGAGTATGCAACCCTAGAAATTGCACTTTCCCTCGATTCGCCAAAAACACTGTTTGCATTAGCGTCATTGGGTTTTTCAAACGACAACTTACAAGCACTTAATGATCATGTGGAAGAGTTGAGTAATCACCTTATTTCAATCAATAGCTTAGGTGATATGGGGGCATTATCGGGAGCGATAGCGAGTTGGGGAGGCTTTACTGATGATATTCGAATTCAAGATAATAAATGGTTTAAAGCATTAGCAGAGCCTGTTCAGTTAAGTTTCATTGCTCTGCAAAATGCAGTGACAGGCCAAGCTAAAGAGAGTTGGCGAGGGATAGCGAATTTACTGTTTCCACATCAAATGAACACAGCAACAACACCTCAGGGTATGATCAGTAATTTAAGGTTGGTCATATTAGAAGCGTTGGTTAACCCTGAAGCAATAGTGATACATAACCCTGATTATCCTGCACACTTTGCCGCGTGGCAGCGAAAGATGAATGCAGAAGTGATGATCATTCGTCAAATTAGCCAGCCACCATCAGGGCAACCGACACC
>NZ_MAJV01000041.1:0-284 GCF_001691065.1 Aliivibrio sp. 1S128
ACTCTATATTTTGTCGTTTCTCCCCAGACATACTTACCTTCAGGGCTAATCGATTTATTCTTCCATTTAAATTCTGAGCTGTATTTTGAGCCTTGCATAAATCGTTCATAATTTGCGTCAGTTTTTTGTGGATAGCCTATACCATATAGTCTATTATCCGTTTTTTCATCATACACAATGACAGCAAAATCAGAGACTACATACCGCTTCCCACCATATATCACCCCGACTTCAGAAAAATGAAAGTCATCGTCCATTTGAATCGTTGTTCCTGTAGCGAGGTC
>NZ_MAJV01000042.1:0-712 GCF_001691065.1 Aliivibrio sp. 1S128
GTTGGAGCAGGGGCCTTTGCACTCATGTCATTTGGGATGACAAATTTCCAGTCAACCGTAGATAAGAGCTATATATTCATTGATGAGCGTAGTGTTGTTTTTAATGTGATGAACGATAGTGTACTTTCACTCTCAGTCCCTGGGAAGGGAGGCTTTGAATATGTGGGTGATATATATACGCCGACTCTCGAAAAAAAAGCTGAGTTGCTAACTCATTTGATTTCACTTTTCCCAGAAATGGAAGTTGCCAAAATCAAAAGACTAAATGATAAATACAAGCATCCTATTTATCAGCAAGATGAAGTTGCTGAGTGATTCATTTACAAGCCTCAGATATTCAATAAGGTTAAACAATGCTCTTTAATACTCCTAACAAACCAGAACAAAATAAGTACAGCTATGTGACTTCTTCATTAAAATCAGCGGTGGTAGTAAATGAACAAAATGGTATTTGGAGTAAAGATGAAGCGGGAAATCCAATTTATCGGTTAGATTTAGGCGGTACAACCCGAGATAGTATTACGGTCTTCGTTAATATGCCTTTTAACTGGCAAGCATCAGAGCATGAACAGTTAGGCTATATTGCTTCAGGTAATACAGGGTGAACTCGTTATATCGTCAGCACGGAAAGATAGCGTATCTCGCACTATTAAAGTTGAGGTGAATGATGAGTCCTAAAGAAAAAATAGATAAATTAAAAGAGCAGCTATAT
>NZ_MAJV01000043.1:0-608 GCF_001691065.1 Aliivibrio sp. 1S128
TTGATGCATTTGTTACACGAACTTTAACAACACTTTTATTACTTTCTAAAGTACTACCTTACCGAAAATTAAAATGAAAAAGATATATTAGTTAATAAAAATGCTTTTAACCACAAAAGGACTGCGATTCATCATACTTGTCGTTACCATAAAAATTATTACATATCATATAAGTATACAATCGAATACTATCGGCGGCCAAAATTTTATTCTCCATATGGAGAATGTTAAATAATTATATTTAAAGTAATTGGTTAGAGACATTTAGATGATAAAAAAGATTATACCTTTAATTGTTATTGTTATTCTTTTTGGTTGCGGCGGTTCTGATGGAAGTTCAAAAGACTCTTTAAACCCTCCGAAAGAGCCTATTTCAACGGAAACAATAAACAACATATCAAAAATATTAAACGTTCCATATAATCTCGTTGAAACAGTTTGTATGGATAAAGCTTTTAAATGCAGTGGTAATAGTACCATTGATGTCTACTCAACAGATCACCTTATTTCTATAACATCTGATGATGAGGGATACTTCTGGAATGGTGCACAATTCACGATTAAGAACAATAAACAGTTAGACCTAACAATGTAGTGGTCAAGTAAAA
>NZ_MAJV01000044.1:0-447 GCF_001691065.1 Aliivibrio sp. 1S128
CACCATAGTCGTTTGTTATGAGTATTACTTAAATGGGCTAAGATCTATACCCTCTAACTCGCAAACAGCCATGATTGTTGGATGTGATGATAAACGATTTAGATAAGCTGACAAATGCTCAAAACTTAATGGCGATTGTTTAATTGGTAAACACCACTCAGAAAGCATAAATAAGAAGAAATCACAGGCTGAAATTTCATCGCCTAAAAGGTATTTATTACCCTCAAGTTGATCATTAATTACTGATAGTGAGTCACCAATTCGATCATCTTGCGCTGCAACCACATTTGGAATAGTACTTTCATCATTTGTATGTCGATGTGGATAATATCGAACCATTAACTCAGCTTGAAGTGTATTATTCAAGTACGCTAACCATTGGAAAAACTGAGGTCTACTTTTGCTCCCCAACTGAGGGAGCAAACCATGCTTAGGGTTTTGCTCACA
>NZ_MAJV01000045.1:0-443 GCF_001691065.1 Aliivibrio sp. 1S128
GCTTGAACGGTCGGGTTGGTGTTATCTAAATCGTATGTCCACGCACCTGAATCAGTTAGATGTAACGTGCCTAGTGAGCCGATAATATCTGTGCTTGAGAAGTGCGCTTCACCGGTATCGACATCCGTAACAGTCAGTGTACCTGAGGTATGAAGTTGAGACTCTTCGGTCACAGAACCTGAGTTTGTACCCCCAATCACTGCTTTGTCATTAGTGCCATTAACCGTGATAGTTACTTGATGAGGCGTACCATCGGCAGAATGAACGGTGATGGAATCGGTAGCTGTCGCTCCTTTACCTAACGCTTGAACGGTAGGGTTAGTATTATCTAGATCGTATGTCCAATTACCATTATCTGTTAGGTGGAGAGTACCTAAAGTCCCAACAATGTTGGTATTGGAGAAATGGGCTTCGCCGGTATCGACATCCGTAACAGTCAGTGT
>NZ_MAJV01000046.1:0-926 GCF_001691065.1 Aliivibrio sp. 1S128
AAAAATTAAATCCGTATTAGCTCCGTACAAGTTGCGCTTTGGTTGTTTAAATCTTATACTCAGGTTAATTACGGAATTATTCCGTACGATTGGAGGTTTTATGGCTACTGCAAGACTTGATATCCGTTTGGATGAAGAAATCAAAGCTAAGGCTGAGAAAGCTTCAGCTTTACTTGGTTTAAAAAGCTTAACTGAATACGTTGTTCGTCTAATGGACGAAGATTCAACTCAGGTAATTTCTGAGCATGAAAGCATCACTGTTGAAGCAAATGTATTTGATCAATTCATGATTGCTTGTGACGAGGCTAAGGCTCCGAATAAAGCATTACTTGAAGCCGCTGCATTTACTAAAAGTGGTGACTTTAAGTGAGTTATTCCAAAACTTTCAAAGAATTGGATAAATCACAGCACGATAGAGCATCATTTGACTGTGGGGAAAAAGAGTTAAATGATTTTATCCAAACTCAAGCTGCTAAACATATGCAAGCAGGTATTAGCCGCACAATGGTTTTGCCTGCTTCAGTGCCTCTGCCAAATCAAAAATATCCAATTTGTTCGTTTTATAGTATCGCGCCAAGTTCGATTAGCCGTGATACGTTGCCACAAGCGATGGCTAAAAAATTACCACGCTATCCAGTTCCTGTTTTCCTTTTAGCTCAACTGGCAGTTCATAAAGAATTTCATGGAAGTGGGTTAGGTAAAGTTAGCTTAATCAAAGCTCTAGAATATCTCTGGGAAATTAACTCTCATATGAGAGCTTATGCCATTGTTGTTGATTGTTTAACTGAACAAGCGGAGTCATTTTACGCAAAATATGGTTTCGATGTTCTTTGTGAAATCAATGGTCGTGTAAGAATGTTCATTCCGATGAAAACAGTCGGTCAGTTATTCACTTAGACGTAAGAGTGAATATAACAAATGCATCA
>NZ_MAJV01000047.1:0-95467 GCF_001691065.1 Aliivibrio sp. 1S128
ATAGAAAGAATTTGCTTGGCGACCATAGCGTTATGGACCCACCTGATCCCATGCCGAACTCAGAAGTGAAACGTAATAGCGCCGATGGTAGTGTGGGGTCTCCCCATGTGAGAGTAGGACATCGCCAGGCTTGAATTTGAATAAGCCATCCAAAGGATGGCTTTTTTTCCATTACAAAAGTAAATAGTTATTGCTGATATAGCTCAGCCCGGTAGAGCGCACCCTTGGTAAGGGTGAGGTCCCCAGTTCGAGTCTGGGTATCAGCACCATTTACTGACAGATTTTGTTTAGCGACCATAGCATTATGGACCCACCTGATCCCATGCCGAACTCAGAAGTGAAACGTAATAGCGCCGATGGTAGTGTGGGGTCTCCCCATGTGAGAGTAGGACATCGCTAGGCTTGAATTTTAAAAGGCTTCCCATTGGGAAGCCTTTTTTCGTTTTAATCATTAAATAAAAGTATTTTCTGCAACTTGCCAAAGAGCCTGAATAACAGAGTCATTTAGTTTTGATTTTTTACAGCATAACCCTAATTTAAATGGAGCTATAGGTGATATGTTTAGGCGTTGAACTTTATCTTTTACTGGACTGTTATTAATTACCACGTCTGGAGCAATACCTATACCGCAACCTAACGCCACCATACTCACAATTGCTTCATGTCCTGATACTTGAGCGTAAATTGTGGGCTTAATTTTCTGCTCCTTAAACCATTGATTTGCTCTATTCCTCGCAGTCCCAGACTCAGGCAAAATAAAAGGCAATGACTTCCAATTTTTATTTTCTTTATTAATTTCACTGATGAAGTGATTGTTACCAATTGGAGCTATGATTGATAGTGGTATTTCGCTGATAATTTCAAAGGCGAGTTTATTTGATAGGGTTTCTGGAAGAGCTGATATTGCAATATCTACTTCTGATGTTTCAATCTTATTGATCGCTTGAGCAGGATCACCAGTAGATAGTTTAATATCTATGTGGGGATAGTTAACTTTAAAATCGTTTAATAATTGAGGTAAATGACTGTAGCTTGCCGTTACTGAACAAAATAAATTAAGCTGCCCCTTAAGTGTATTATTAACGGTATTAGAATTTGCTTTGTAACCACTCCATTCCGCACATATATTTAAGGCTATAGGTATAAGTTGCTTAGCTGCTGTTGTTAGTTCAACACTTCGATTATCTCTAATAAATAATGGATGCCCAACGTCATCTTCTAATTTTTGAATTTGTCGGCTTAAAGCTGAAGGGCTTAAGTGCATCGCTTTTGATGTTTGAGTAAAGCTATGACTTTCACAAAGATGTAGGAAAGTTTGTAGAAGTTTTATGTTCATTTATGTTGCCTATATTGCAATCATGTGTTGCTAATATATCACTTTTGACAATGTTAATCTTTCGTTATTATCTTTTTATACACAAGATCATCCTAATGGATTAAATGATATTTATGGAGTTTTATCATGGCTAATTACTTTAACACACTGAATTTACGCGAGCAGTTGGATCAACTTGGTCGTTGTCGCTTTATGGACCGTGAGGAATTTGCAACAGAAGCTGATTACCTTAAAGGAAAGAAGGTGGTTATTGTAGGTTGTGGTGCTCAAGGTCTTAATCAAGGTCTTAATATGCGTGACTCAGGCTTAGATGTAGCATATGCACTACGCCAAGCAGCGATTGATGAACAGCGTCAGTCATATAAAAATGCCAAAGAAAATGGCTTTGAAGTTGCAAGCTATGAAAAACTAATTCCTCAAGCAGATCTTGTTGTTAACTTAACGCCAGATAAGCAACATACAAATGTTGTTGAAACTGTAATGCCGCTAATGAAAGAAGGTGCAGCGCTAGGTTATTCTCACGGCTTTAATGTTGTAGAAGAAGGGATGCAGATCCGTAAAGATATAACGGTTGTTATGGTTGCGCCTAAGTGTCCTGGTACAGAAGTACGTGAAGAATATAAGCGTGGTTTTGGTGTACCTACATTGATTGCTGTTCACCCTGAAAATGATCCAAAAGGTGAAGGTTGGGATATTGCAAAGGCATGGGCTGCGGGTACAGGTGGCCACAGAGCTGGTTGTCTTGAGTCTTCTTTTGTCGCTGAAGTGAAATCTGACTTAATGGGTGAGCAAACTATCTTATGTGGCATGTTACAAGCGGGTTCAATTGTCTCTTATGAGAAGATGATCGCTGATGGTATTGAGCCTGGTTATGCAGGTAAATTGCTACAATTTGGTTGGGAAACGATTACTGAAGCACTTAAATTTGGTGGTGTTACTCACATGATGGATCGCCTATCTAACCCTGCAAAAGTAAAGGCGTTCGAACTATCTGAAGAGCTAAAAGAGTTAATGCGTCCCCTATACAACAAACATATGGATGACATTATTCAAGGTGAATTTTCTCGTACAATGATGGCTGATTGGGCTAATGATGATGTGAACCTATTAGGTTGGCGTGAAGAGACAGGTCAAACTGCATTTGAAAATTACCCTGAGTCAGACGTAGAGATTTCAGAGCAAGAATATTTCGATAACGGTATTCTACTTGTTGCTATGGTTCGTGCTGGTGTTGAATTAGCCTTTGAAGCAATGACTTCATCAGGTATTGTTGACGAGTCTGCATACTACGAATCACTGCATGAGCTACCACTAATTGCAAATACAGTTGCTCGTAAGCGCTTGTATGAAATGAATGTAGTAATTTCTGATACGGCTGAATATGGTAATTATTTATTTGCTAATGTAGCAACGCCACTACTTCGTGAGAAGTTTATGCCATCAGTTGAGACTAACGTAATTGGTCGTGGTTTAGGTGAAACATCAAATCAAGTTGATAATGCAACGTTAATCGCTGTTAATGAAGCAATTCGTAACCATCCAGTAGAATATATCGGTGAAGAGCTACGTAGCTATATGAGTGATATGAAGCGTATTGCAGTTGGTGGCTAATTAATTCCAAATGAATATAAAAATGGCTTAACCAGTGATGGTTAAGCCATTTTTTTATGCGTAAATTATGATTCTATCGAATTACTTTTCTGATAGTTTTTTTTCTAATTCAGCCAGTTTTTGTTCCATCGCCGTGATTTTTTGGCGAGTGCGTAACAGAACTTGAGTTTGAACATCAAATTCTTCTCTACCTACAACATCGAGCTTATTTAATTGGCCTTGGATAACTTGGCGAACTTTTTGCTCAACATCGCTACCTAGTTCTTTTACTGGTTGCGGCATTGAGTCATGAATTTGTTTTGCTACTTGTTCTAATTTCTTTGGATCAAACATCATTTACCCTTAATTGAATATTTTCTTTATTCTAAGTAAAGCCTTGCCAATTGTCGCTATCGAAATAAAAAAAAGGCTACCGAAGTAGCCTTTAATATCAATTGACCATTAAGATTCTTTAATCTCTTTACCTTCTTCAAAAACAGGTAATGGTTTGTGCTCACTTGCTAAGTAACTATAAATTACAGGTAGTACGAACAGTGTGAATAACGTACCAATCGCTAGACCAGCTACGATTACAATACCAATACTAAAGCGTTGAGCCGCACCAGCACCACTTGCATACATTAGAGGAACAAGACCTGCAATCATCGCAGCCGTCGTCATTAGGATTGGACGTAGACGAACTTTAGCAGCTTCGGTTACGGCTTCCATACGATTCTTGAGGTGATGGAGTTGTTCTTCTTTTGCCACTTCACAAATAAGAATACCATGCTTAGTAATTAAGCCTACAAGCGTTATCAAACCAACTTGAGAGTAGATATTCATTGTTGCCGCGCCCCAAGCAAGAGCGATTAAAGCACCACAAATTGCTAGCGGAACAGATACCATGATTACTAATGGATCTCGAATAGATTCAAATTGAATCGCAAGAACTAAGAAGATGATCGCTAATGCTAAACCAAAGGTTGCATATAGTGCGCTACCTTCAGTCACATATTGACGGGCTTCACCCATGTAATCATGATTATATCCACTTGGTAGTGTTGTGTTTGCAATATCTTCAAACCAAGTGATAGCGTCGCCCATAGCAACTCCTGGCGCAGGTACAGCACCAACGGTTGCAGAGTTTAATTGGTTGAAATGAGGCAATGATCTCGGTTCGGCAATTACATTAATTGAGATTAAGCTACCTAATGGTACAGCTTCACCACTGATCGAACGAACATAATAATTATTCATTGATTCAGGGTTTAGGCGGTATTTACGTTCGACTTGAGGGATAACCTCATAAGAACGTCCATTTAGATCGATACGGTTTACATAACCATCAGCCATCATTGTGCTTAACGTAATACCAATATCTTGCATGGTTACGCCATAAGCGCCTGCTTTATCTTTATCGATGTTGATTTTCATTGTCGCAGAATCAAAGTTTAAATCGATATCAGAATAAACAAATAGAGGGCTTCCTTTAACATCAGTTAATACTTCGGTAGCTATTTGGAATAAGCTCTCAAAGCTGTTTGGTGTTGTAATTACAAACTGGATTGGTAAGCCAGAACCTGCACCAGGAAGTTCAGGCATTTGGAATGCAGTAACAGCCATACCAGGTACATCTTGAACTAATTTACCAACACGAGCTGTTACCTCGGCTTGACTTGCTTCTCGTTCACTCCAAGGAACCATTGAAGCGATACCAAATGCTTGGTTTGAGTTAGGTACACCTGTAAATACTTGAGCAAATGCAATTTCAGGTTGGTCTGAAAGGATTGTATTTACATCATTCATCGTATTTTGTAGGTAATCTAAGTTAGCGTTAGATGTACCTGTACCCATAAGCATTACTACCCCTTTGTCTTCCGAAGGAGCAAGTTCACTTGGAATGAACTTAAAGAGTAATGGTAGGCTAGCAAAAACGATAACAGCAAACGCAATTATTACTGGACGGTGTTGCATTACCGAGCCAAGAATTCGTTCATATTTGTTTGTCATACCATCAAGAAAATGATGAACCGTACTTTCAAATTTGCTTGGAACCTCATTTGCTTTAAGCATCTTAGAACACATCATAGGAGATAGTGTTAGTGCGACGATACCAGAAACGAATACAGAACCCGCGAGCGTTAAAGCAAACTCTTTAAACAATGAACCAGTAATACCACCCATCATAGCGATAGGAGCATACACAGCACCCAATGTTAGAGTCATTGCAATTACAGGTATTGCGATTTCACGCGTACCAATAATCGCGGCCCTAAATGGAGTCTCCCCAAGCTTAACGTGCCTATCTACGTTTTCTAGTACAACGATTGCATCATCTACTACCAAGCCAATGGCGAGTACCATCGCGAGTAGAGTCATCAAGTTCCATGAGAAACCCATCGCCTGCATAACCATTGCCACACCAACAAGTGATAATGGGATAGTCACAATGGGAATGATTACAGCTCGGAATGAGCCCAAGAACAACGTGATAACGATAAGTACGATGACTGCCGCTTCGATAATTGTTTTAATAACTTCATGAATTGATTCGTTAATCGCAATCGTAGAATCATACATGATGTTCATTTTGATGTTTGTAGGAAGGTTTTTTTCTAGTTGAGGCAAAAGCGCCAAAACATCTGCTGCAATGTTAATAGGGTTAGCACTTGGTGCGGCATTGATTGCGGCAACAACGGCTTCTTTACCATTTGCACTTGCACGGTATACATCGTGACTTTTTTCTAGAGATACTTTAGCAATATCGCTTAGGCGAACGACTTCACCATCCTCTGTTTTAATAACTAAACGTTCAAGTTCCTCTACATTAGAAACTTGTGTGTTTGCGCTACCATTATAAAGAACGAACTCACCGGTTGCTTGACCTGCTGCTGATTGGAAGTTATTGGCATTTAATACACCCATAACATCCGTCGCGGTCATGTTTATTGCCGCCATACGGGCAGGATCTAACCAAATACGTAGTGCGTATTTCATACCACCATAAAGGTCGATTTTTGAAACACCATTAACGGTAAATAGTTGTGGGTTAACCACTCGTTCTAGGTAGTCGGTAATTTGACTTGATACAAGTTCATCACTTGTGAAGCCAATATAAAGTACCGCAGTGGTTGAACCTGTTGACATGGTAACGGTTGGATCTTCTGCTTCTTTTGGAAGTTGTGATCGAACAGAGTTAGTCTTAGCTAGTATGTCAGATAATGCGGCATTGGGGTCTGTATTCAATTTCATCGTTACAGTAATGGTTGATTGACCCATTACAGATTGTGACGTCATGAAATCTATATTATCGGCCTGAGCCACCGCTTGCTCTAAGGGTTGAGTAATGAAACCTTGGATAAGATCAGCACTCGCACCATAATAGCTTGTTGTTACCGTTACAACGGTATTCGTCATTTCAGGGTATTCACGAACCTGCATTTTGAAGATAGCTTGGATACCAAGCAAAGCAATCAAAAAGCTGATTGATACCGCTAAAACTGGACGTTTAATGAAAACATCAGTAAAGCGCATAGTTCCTCCGATTACAGCATTGGTGTTTCAGCTGGTGGTGTTGTTGCATCGCTTTCCACGATACGTACTTTGGCATCATTACTTAAGCGTACTTGGCCAGATGTAACAACGACATCGCCAGCTTTAACACCGTCAAGAATGTGAGCAATAGCTTCTGAACGCTCACCAACTTTCACAACATGCTGTTGAACACGCTTAACACCGTCTTTTTCAGTTACGATGTAAACATTATCACCATAAAGAGTGTAGGTAATTGCTGTTTGTGGGATAACAACTTGGTTCTCTAATGTCGGTAAGATGATATCTGCTTGAGCAAACATACCACTACGTAGCTTTCCGCCATTATTAGGGATATCAGCTTGAACTTGAATTAGACCGCTTTGAATGTTTACCGCAGGTTCAATCGCACTAATCGATCCTTTGAAGATATCGTTAGGGTATGAATCGACGCTAATATCAATTTCTTGACCAATATTGATACGAGAGATATCTGTTTGAGGAACAGTAAAGCGTAAACGCATGATACTAGTATCTTCTAAACGTACGATATCAGTACTTGGTTGTAAGTATTGACCAAGATACACATTACGAATACCTACAACACCAGAGAACGGTGCTTTAATTTCACGACGCTCAATTGATGCCTTCATGCCTTCAATATCAGCAGCAAGAGAGAAGTAATTTGCTTCCGCTTCATCGTACGATTCTTTAGAAATAGACCCTTTTTTGTACAAGCCTTTATAACGCTTATATTTTGCTTCCGCAGCTGGTAGGCGAGCTTGAGTACTTTTTAAATTGGCTTTCTCTACTTTAGAATCAAGAGAAATCAGTAACTGCCCTTTTTTCACTTGGCTGCCAGAATCAAACGAGATCTTATCGATAATACCGTTAACTTCAGTAGTTAGTGTTACACCTTGGTTTGGTTCAATAAAACCAATCGCGTCAATTGTTGGAGTCCAATGAGATGAACTAATAGTTTCAACTGTCACCGGAAACTCAGGCTCAGGTCGGTTAGCCATATATTCAGCGATTTTTTGTTGTTTAAACATGTTAAAACCAATCACACTACCGAAAAGAAGTAGGGCAAGAAGTAACATAAAGAAAGTCCACTTTTTCATTCTGATTAGAACTCCAAATTAGTGTTTAATAATAGCGTCCCAACTGGCTTCAATTGCCGCATCGAGATCATCGTTTGTTAAAGTAAAAAAACCTTGAGCATGTTTTCGAGCTAAACAAACACTCGCTTCTAAACTAAGGCCAGTTAATATTTCTACGCTAAGAGGTTTAAATACACCTTGTTCAAGTCCATCGACAAAGAGTTGATTTACTTGGGCAAACATTTTTTCCTCTAATTCCTTAAATTTCACCAGATCAGTAGAAGGGAGAGAGTCGTATTGATTACGATTCAAAAAAGTATTCTTTTCTGAAATAGCAAAGTGCCAAATGTTTAACCACATGGTACGAAAGCGAACTTTCAATGGGTCGGTATCGCACACATCAGCTTGAATAGCACAAGCAACACGGTTCAGAATATTGAACTTAATTTCTTGAATTAACGCTTCTTTATCATCGAAGTAGCGATAAATCGTACCTGCGGCAACGCCTGCTTGATTCGCTACTTTTTGCATAGATAAGCCATGGAAGCCATCTCTAGCAAGTAACATTTCTGCTGACTCTAAAATAAGCCGCCGCTTTTCTTTCATAAATTGGTCCTTATGAAATGAATGAACGTTCATTCATTATTTTAGGGCACGGCGAATAAAATGTAATCTATTTTTGTGTCAAGAAACGTAAAGATCACATTTTTTCATTGATTGTTTACATGGTATTCCCAAGTCGACCGCTTTATTATAGACGCAAATAATTCATTATCGATTTTATAGGTGATTCATGAGACTTAATCCACAGCAAGATGAGGCAGTAAAATTTGTCTCTGGGCCATGTTTAGTATTGGCTGGTGCAGGGTCAGGTAAAACCCGTGTAATCACAAATAAAATAGCTTACCTCGTTCAGACGTGTGGCTATAAGGCAAGAAACATTGCCGCGGTAACGTTTACCAATAAAGCTGCGCGAGAAATGAGAGAGCGTGTCGGACAAACGTTAAATAAGCAGGAATCACGAGGGTTAATGGTCTCTACTTTTCACTCGTTAGGTTTAGATATTATTCGACGAGAATATAAAGTGCTTGGGCTGAAAGCCGGTTTTTCTTTATTTGATGATCAAGACCAATTGGCTTTATTAAAAGAGCTCACAGAAAAGCAGATTGATGGTGATAAAGATTTATTGCGCCAGTTGTTAAGCAGTATTTCCAATTGGAAAAATGACATGCTAACCCCTGCGCAAGTAAAAGGTTTTGCTCGTTCGGAGCAAGACCAATTATTTGCTTTTTGCTATGAAATGTATTTAACGCAAATGAAAGCCTATAACGCGCTTGATTTTGATGATCTTATATCATTACCAGTATTACTGCTTCGAACCAATCAAGAGGTTCGTGAACGCTGGCAAATGAAGATCCGCTATTTACTTGTGGATGAGTATCAAGATACCAACACCAGTCAGTATGAATTGGTGAAGTTATTAGTCGGAGAGAGAGGGCGCTTAACGGTTGTAGGAGATGATGATCAATCTATCTATTCGTGGCGTGGTGCCAAGCCTCAAAACTTAGTGCTATTAAATGAAGATTATCCAAATTTACGAGTGATTAAGCTGGAGCAAAATTACCGTTCGACCAGCCGAATTCTACGAGCGGCTAACATACTTATTGCTAATAACCCTCACGTATTTGAAAAACGTCTTTTTTCAGAAATCCCTGATGGGGAGCAGATAAAAGTACTCACAGCAAAAGATGATGAGCATGAAGCTCAACGAGTGGTGGGTGAAATCATTGGGCATCGATTCTTAAATCGAACTGATTATAAAGATTATGCTGTGTTATATCGTGGTAATCATCAATCCCGCTTGATTGAGAAATCCTTAGTGCAAAATAGGGTTCCTTATAAAATTTCAGGTGGGACCTCTTTTTTCTCTCGATCTGAAATTAAAGATATCATGGCGTATTTACGTCTGCTAACAAACCCTGATGATGACAATGCCTTTTTACGAGTTGTGAATACGCCTCGTCGTGAAATTGGTCCTGTGACTTTAGAAAAGCTAGGCACATACGCCAATATGCGTGGAAAGAGCTTGTTTGAAGCCAGTTTTGAAATGGGATTAGAGCAAACGTTATCTGGAAGGGGGCTGGAGTCGTTGCGTCGTTTCAGCCATTGGATTGTTTCTATTTCTGAAAATGCAGAACGTGGTAATACCGTTGAAGCGGTACGCTCTCTTGTGAAAGATATTCACTATGAAGATTGGTTGTACGAGACATCTACTAGCGCAAAAGCAGCAGAGATGAGAATGAAAAACGTCTCTGATCTTTATTCGTGGATTGTTGCTGATTTAGAAGGTGATAATTACGATAATGAAGAAAAGACATTAAAAGAAGTTGTTCAACGTTTAACCCTACGAGACATGATGGAGCGTAGTGAAGATGCAGATGGGGCAGATCAAGTTCAATTAATGACTCTGCATGCCTCTAAAGGACTTGAGTTCCCTTATGTTTATCTAATCGGAGTGGAAGAAGGCATTTTACCTCACCAAGTGAGCATTGATGAAGATAATGTTGATGAAGAACGACGCTTAGCTTACGTAGGAATAACGCGAGCACAAAAAGAACTGACGTTTACTCTATGTAAAGAGCGTCGTCAATATGGAGAGTTAATTCGTCCAGAGCCAAGTCGTTTTCTTGAAGAGCTTCCCCATGACGATCTAGATTGGGAAATGAAAAAGCCAAAACTTTCTCAAGATGAGAGGATGGAAAGAGGAAAAAGTAATATAGCTAACCTTAGAGCCATGCTCAAAAAGTAATAAAAATGCCCACAACTATTTTGCTGTGGGCATTTTTTATTAACTTGTCGATTTGAATTAGATCAGGATTTATTTATAACCCTTTAACTAGATAGTTAATAGCATCTACAACTTCATCATCAGTACAATTCATACAAGTCCCACGAGCAGGCATAGCGTTAAAGCCATTAAGAGCATGCTCCTTTAATACATCCATCCCTTTTGCTATGCGAGGAGCCCAGTCTGCTGCGTTTTGAGTTTTTGGTGCCCCAGCAGCCCCAGTTGAGTGGCAGGCAGTACAGAAAGTTTTATACACTTGCTCACCCGTTCTCGGCCCTGTCGGTTCCACAACAACAACAACAGGAACATCACTTGCTAGGTAAACTTGTCCAACAGGCTTAATTCGCTCAGTTATCGCATCGTCAGAGTTACTTGCTGCAAAAGAGGTAGTTGAAAAAGTTAATGCAGCGATTGTTGCAATAATGATGTTACGAATAGATTTTTCCATAAAGCTCACTTTACACTCCCAGTTATTATTATTGGCTTAAGCTAATTTTATTGTATTTACCGAGCAGAAAAGCGAACTTAACAAAATAGTCGCGTTAACTTCATGTAAATATTGGGTGAGTATATCTGCTTAAATTGTTGCAATAAACCACTTAGTTTAAAGAAAATGAGGATAAACAGGCATAAATTGTCGAAAAAGAGACCAAACGATAAAAAAAGTAAAAAAAACACTAGACGAAGGACACCCATATCCGTATTATTCCTCTCCGCCGATAGGGTATACGCCCGTAGCTCAGTTGGATAGAGCGTTGGCCTCCGGAGCCAAAGGTCGAAGGTTCAAATCCTTTCGGGCGTGCCATCCGGAATAGAAATTAAAGGCACAGAAAAACGTAATAAAGTAGTGGTGGCTATAGCTCAGTTGGTAGAGCCCTGGATTGTGATTCCGGTGGTCGCGAGTTCGAATCTCGTTAGCCACCCCATTATTTTGGTAACCAAGTTTACTTAGTAAATACAGGTTTCCAGTTTTGATTCAAGAAACATCCCAAGAATCGAAACGAAATTCGTCGGTGAATAGCGCAGCTTGGTAGCGCATCTGGTTTGGGACCAGAGGGTCGGGGGTTCGAATCCCTCTTCACCGACCACTATTTCAATAATCGCAATAGCGGTTATATAAAAAAATTAGTGGTGGCTATAGCTCAGTTGGTAGAGCCCTGGATTGTGATTCCGGTGGTCGCGAGTTCGAATCTCGTTAGCCACCCCATTAATTTTGGTAACTGTAAAAACAGTTTCCCTTTTGATTCAAGTTATACCCCAAGAATCAAATAAAAAATCGGTGAATAGCGCAGCTTGGTAGCGCATCTGGTTTGGGACCAGAGGGTCGGGGGTTCGAATCCCTCTTCACCGACCACATTTAAAAGCCTCGTCAGAAATGACGAGGCTTTTTTCATTTCTGCTTTATATTATTCCAACCTTCATCACAAAACCGATATTTTAAGTCGTGTCTTCTTCTCAAATTTTATATTTTCCTTTGAGCGTTACCTGCTTTCATTTATCCCTATTTTAATATCATACGCTGAACTTCTCTTATTAAATCAACATAAAGCACTAACTTTATTCTATTATGCCGATTAAAAATTCATTTTAAATGTTAATTTTTTCATGGTTATTTATCTAATCTTGTAAATTTTACACATAAAGCTCTTATTTACTTCATTGTCATTAACTGTATGTTTTTTTTGGTTTTTTTACTAGTTTTTGATGTTGTAATAACTAGCTGTTATTGATTATTTATTCATTATATTGGCATATATTGGTTTTATACTCTTTAATTGTTGCCTTTTTGTGAATAATTGACTACATTGGTGTCCTAATCAAGTTACAGTATTTATTACTGTTTCGAATGGAATCAATGTGCAGACAGGGCAGGATGCTGCTGAGTAGTCGGAGTCTGATAATGTCACTTTTAGAAGTTAAAGATTTACGTATCGAATACCCATCTCGCCATGGCGTTCATGCCGCAGTAAAATCATTGTCGCTTTCAATTGAACGTGGTGAGATCGTTGGTGTTGTTGGTGAGTCAGGCGCGGGGAAATCAACCGTTGGTAATGCTGTTATCGATTTATTAAGCCCTCCCGGTGTTATCGCCAGCGGAGAGGTATTTTTAGATGGAGAGAAGATTTCAGGCCTATCTACAGAAGCGATGCGAAAAGTGAGAGGTTCTAAAATAGGGTTTATTTTCCAAGATCCTATGACATCTCTAAATCCTCTATTTACTGTTGAACAACAAATCATAGAAACCATTCATGCTAATTTGAAAGTATCATCAGAAGAGGCCTATGAACGTGCCTTGTCTCTTATGAATCAAGTTGGTATACCACAGCCTGAAAACCGCCTTAAACAGTATCCACATCAGTTTTCAGGTGGTATGCGTCAGCGTGTTGTTATTGCGATAGCGTTAGCGGGTGAGCCCGATTTAATTATTGCAGATGAACCAACAACAGCATTGGATGTATCAATTCAAGATCAAATATTAAGTCTTATCCGAGATCTCTGCGTTAAGAAAAACGTAGGCTGCATGTTGGTTACTCATGATATGGGTGTTGTGTCTAACGTTACCGATAAAGTTGCCGTAATGTTCCGTGGTGATTTAGTTGAGTTTGGTAAGACAGAAAAAGTATTGGGCGACCCTGATCATTCATACACACGTAGTTTGATATCCGCAGTGCCTCGTTCAGATATTAAGTTAGAACGCTTTCCTTTAGTGAGTTATATCGAAGAAGCGGTAGAGCATGAATCTATTGATGTAAAAACACATTGGTTAGGACAAAGCCAAGATCAGCGTGAATATTCCGGTCCATTGTTAAAAGTCGATAATGTAAGCCTTCGCTTTGTGACGAAAGACTCTATGTTTGAAAGTCGTCGAGAATATGTTCAAGCTTCAGATAATGTTAGCTTTGAAATCCATGAAGGGGAAACCTTTGGTCTGGTTGGTGAGTCTGGTTCTGGCAAATCAACTATTGCACGTATTATCACGGGTTTATACCCGCCAAATTCAGGTTCAATTTCCTTTGAAGGGATTGATCTTACTGCGCTTAAATCTGAAAAAGAACGTCGTCCAATGCGTCGTCAAATGCAGATGGTATTTCAAAATCCATATACCTCAATGAATCCACGTATGAAAATCTTCGATATCATCGCAGAACCGATTCGTTTTCATAAATTAACGCGTTCAGAATCAGAAACGCAACAGATCGTTAATGATCTTTTGGATCATGTCGGTCTAGGCCGAATGGCTGCATTGAAGTACCCGCATGAATTTTCTGGTGGTCAGCGTCAACGAATTTCAATTGCGCGAGCACTTGCTACTCGCCCTCGTCTATTAATTTGTGATGAGCCAACGTCTGCTTTGGATGTATCGGTTCAAGCGCAAATCCTCAACTTATTAAAAGATTTACAAGATGAGTTAAATTTAACCATGTTGTTTATCAGCCACGATTTACCCGTTATTCGTCAGATGTGTGATCGTGTAGGTGTAATGCAAATGGGGAAATTGCTTGAAGTTGCCCCGACAGAAAACCTATATACGAATCCACAGCACGAATACAGCAAAAAATTAATTTCTCTTATGCCTGAATTTAAAGGGTTAAGAGAAGGGTAACAACGGTGAAAACCGTCTAATAATAAATAAAAATACAACAAACTAGGGATTGATTCCCGCATAAGGAGTTATGCAATGAAAACCATTAAGACTAAATTAGCGATCGCGATTATGGCTGCTGGCCTAAGCTTTAGTGCTGCTGCTGCAGATATTACGGTAGCTTATGATGCTGACCCAGTATCTCTTGACCCACATGAGCAACTATCAGGCGGTACATTGCAACTGTCCCACATGGTGTTTGATCCCCTAGTTCGTTATACGCAAGAGTTCGACTTTGAACCTCGTTTGGCAGAAAAATGGGAACGTGTCGATGACAAAACGTTCCGTTTTACGTTACGTAAAGGCGTTAAGTTCCATTCTGGCAACACAATGACTGCAGATGATGTGGTATGGACATTTAATCGCCTTAAAGATTCTGCGGATTTTAAAGCGATTTTCGCACCGTACGAAAAATTAGTAAAAATTGATGATTACACGGTAGAACTTGTTTCTAAAGGTGCTTATCCACTAGTTTTGCAAACCGCGACTTACCTTTTCCCTATGGACAGTAAGTTCTACACAGGTAAAACTGAAGATGGTAAAGAGAAAGGTGAAATCGTAAAACACGGTAATTCATTTGCTTCAACGCACATCTCAGGTACTGGTCCATTTGTTGTTAAATCTCGTGAACAAGGCGTAAAAGTTGTTTTTGATCGCTTTGATGGTTACTGGGATAAAAATTCTCCAGGTAACGTCGATGAGCTGACTTTGGTTCCAATTAAAGAAAATGCCACACGTGTTGCTGCACTTCTTTCTGGTGACGTAGACGTTATCGCACCTGTGGCACCGAATGATCATAAGCGAGTGAAAAATACGAAGGGCATCGATTTAGTTACATTGCCAGGTACTCGTCTAATTTCATTCCAAATGAATCAAACAAGTAACGAAGCATTAAAAGATGTACGTGTTCGTCAAGCTATCGTTCATGCAATCAATAACGAAGGTATAGTTAAGAAAATCATGAAAGGCTTTGCTACTGCTGCAGGTCAGCAATCTCCTCCTGGTTATTCTGGTTATGACGCTGATTTAGTTCCACGTTATGATCTTAAAAAAGCAAAAGAGTTGATGAAAGAAGCGGGTTACGAAGATGGTTTCAAACTTAGCATGATGGCGCCAAATAACCGTTATGTTAATGATGCAAAAATCGCTCAAGCAGCGGCAGCAATGTTGTCTAAGATCGGCATCAAAGTGGATCTTAAAACGTTGCCAAAAGCACAATATTGGCCAGAATTTGATTTATGTTCAGCGGATATGATGATGATCGGTTGGCACTCAGATACTGAAGATTCAGCGAACCTTACTGAGTTCTTAACGATGACTCGTAATGAAGAAACAGGTAAAGGTCAGTATAACTGTGGTCACTATTCAAACCCTGAAGTTGACAGTCTAATTGAAGCGGCAAACGTAGAAACGGATCCTGCAAAACGCAGTGAAATGCTGAAAACAGTAGAAGATACGTTGTATAACGACGCGGCATTTGTTCCTTTGCATTGGCAGAATCTTGCATGGGGCGCAAAATCAAACATCAATATTCAACCAATTGTTAACTCAATGGAATACCCATACTTTGGTGATTTAGTTGTTGAGTAAATACTAAGTAATAAATTAGGTTGCTTTGAATGAATCAAAGCAACCTTTCTTTGTACTAAATTACAATAAAAAAGTGTTATACCTCCTAAGCTAATGCGAGTTAGTAGGTATTCGGCATGATAATTATCATGTCATTCTTAGGATAGATTAAGGGGACAAGGGATGTTTACGTTTCTGGTCAAGCGCCTGTTTCAGGCTCTGATAGTGATGTTTGTGATCAGTCTGGTTGCGTTTTCCATTCAAGATAACTTGGGTGACCCGTTACGTGAATTGGTTGGACAATCAGTTTCAGAAGCAGAGCGTCAAGCTCTGAGAGATGATCTTGGATTAAATGATCCATTCGTCACAAAGTATACTCGTTTCATTACTAATGCAGTTCAAGGTGACTTGGGCACCTCTTACTTTTTTAAAAAACCAGCGGTTGAGGTCATTCTTGATAAACTCGTAGCGACACTGGAATTAGTGTTGGGTGCGGCGTTAATCATTATTTGTTTATCGATACCTCTTGGTGTGTATTCTGCGATTCATCCCAAAAGTTTTTTTACCAAAGCGATCATGGCGTTTAGTAGTGTTGGTATTTCTATTCCAGTCTTCTTAACCGCAATCATGCTGATGTATGTATTTTCTATTGAGTTAAATTGGTTACCGTCTTATGGGCGAGGAGAGACTTATAATTTACTCGGTTGGGAATCAGGATTCTTTACTATTGATGGTTTAGCGCACTTAGTATTGCCATGTGTTTCTCTTGCTTCAATTATGTTGCCTTTATTTATTCGTTTGGTTCGCTCAGAAATGATCGAAGTACTGAGTTCTGAATACATCAAGTTTGCAAAGGCAAAAGGCATCGCAACAAACAAAATTTATTATCAACATGCGCTTAAAAATACCATGTTACCAGTATTAACAGTGGGTGGGGTTCAAATCGGTACGATGGTGGCTTATACCATTTTGACTGAAACGGTCTTTCAATGGCCGGGAACGGGTTTCTTATTTTTAGAAGCGATTAACCGTGTAGATACACCTTTGATTACGGCTTACGTTATCTTTGTAGGTTTGATCTTCGTCGTAACCAATACGATTGTCGATTTGTTATATGGATTAATTAACCCCACAGTAGATATTACAGGCAAAGGATCGTAATCATGAACACGACAACTAACCACGTTCCAACGCGTTGGGAACGATTTAAATCATCGGATTTCTTGTACTACTTCTTACGTGACAAAGTAGCAATGTTTAGCTTTGCTGTTTTTGTAGTCTTTGTATTGGGGGCGCTACTGTCACCCGTTCTAGCGCCAACCAATCCATACGATTTAAGTTCTATTGATATTATGGACTCGGAGCTACCGCCATCTTGGATGGAAGAGGGAGATGAGCGTTTCCTTCTAGGTACAGATGACCAAGGTCGTGATGTTTTATCGACTATCCTTTATGGGTCTCGACTGTCATTGACGATTGGTTTTCTAGCGGTAGCAGTACAGCTGACTCTCGGTATCGTTATTGGTCTTTCTGCAGGGTATTTCGGTGGACGAATTGATAGCTTCTTAATGCGCTTTGCGGATGTGCAGTTATCATTCTCAACCATGATGGTTGCGATTATTGTTTCAGCCATTTTTAAAGCCAGTTTTGGAACCGAATTCTTTAGTCAGTATGCGGTGATCATGTTGGTTGTGATTATTGGTATTGCTGAATGGCCGCAATATGCGCGTACTATTAGAGCATCAGTATTGGCTGAAAAGAAAAAAGAATACGTTGAGGCAGCAAAAGTGATGGGATTCCGTTCTCCAAGAATCATGTTCCGTCATATTTTACCTAACTGTTTATCTCCTATTTTGGTTATCTCAACGGTTCAAATTGCCAATGCGATTATGTCAGAAGCAGCGTTATCTTTCCTAGGTTTAGGCCTACCGGTAGATCAACCCTCACTAGGTTCATTAATCAGTATTGGTTTTAACTATATTTTCTCTGGTTCATGGTGGATCACGGCTTTTCCTGGTTTGGTATTAGTTACTTTAGTTTTGGTCATTAATCTACTTGGAGATTGGCTGAGAGACGTATTTAACCCGAAAATTTATAAAGGTTAATATGTTAAAATAAGCAGAAAAGCGATGATTTAGTTCATCGCTTTTTTTTTATCTGTAAAACATGAACAATGTCTTACAAAGGCGAGTATTTGGCTTGTTTTGTTGTTTTATCGGCTAATTTACCGCTTTTACTGGTAATAATTTGCTCAGTTGTTAGGATCATAGGGTGTGTTTAAATATTTTAAAGCGAGTATTTGAATTAAACCAAAACAGAGAGCTAAGGCTCGAAGTGAGGAATAATGAGTAGAAATAAGGACAAGTACAGTATAGATAATACGGATTATACTGTTGGACAGGATAACGTTCAAAAATGGGGATTGGATATTCATAATACCGTCTTCGGTATTAGTGCTGGTTTAATTGCACTCTTCTTAATTGCAGTTGCAGTGACGGATCCAGAAACCGCGAAAACAGTTTTAAATGATTTAAAGTCACAAATTATCAATGCATTTGATGGTTTGTTTATGTGGTCTGCGAACATCTTTGTTGTTTTTTGTTTAGCATTGATTGTCTCTCCATTTGGTAAGATCCGTCTTGGTGGTGATAAAGCCAAACCTGATTACTCGATGATCTCTTGGATTGCGATGTTATTTGCTGCCGGTATGGGTATCGGTCTTATGTTCTGGGGGGTTGCAGAACCTGTTGCTTACTTTACCGGTTGGTTTGAAACTCCATTAGGTGTGGAAGCTTATACTCCAGAAGCAAGACAATTAGCACTTGGTGCGACCATGTTCCATTGGGGTATTCACCCATGGGCTATTTATGGTGTTGTTGCCTTATCACTAGCGTTCTTTTCTTACAATAAAGGCTTACCGCTTTCTATGCGTTCAATCTTCTATCCAATTTTAGGAGATCGTACATGGGGATGGCCAGGTCATATTGTTGATATTCTTGCGGTTCTAGCGACTTTATTTGGTCTTGCTACCTCTTTAGGTCTTGGTGCCCAACAAGCAGCAAGTGGCTTCCAGCACGTATTTGGTATTGAAGGTGGCTTAGGTTTACAAGTTGCGATTATTTTCATTGTTACTTTACTTGCGGTTGTTTCGGTAATGCGCGGTATTGATGGTGGTGTAAAAATTATCAGTAATATTAATATGATCATTGCGATTGTATTGGTTGCTTTTGTTGCTTTGGTTTCGTTCTCTGTATCAATGGGGACAATTCCAACCACTATAATGGGTTATATTGAAAATATAATTCCATTGAGTAATCCACATGGTCGTGGGGATCAAGCGTGGATGCACGGTTGGACAGTGACTTATTGGGCGTGGTGGATTTCATGGTCTCCATTTGTTGGTATGTTTATCGCTCGTGTTTCTCGCGGTCGTACCGTTCGTGAATTCTTGATTGCTGTATTAGTCGTACCAACGGTCTTTACTGTGCTTTGGATGTCGACATTTGGTGGTGTAGCGATTGATCAAGTCATTAATAATGTAGGAACACTTGGTTCTGAAGGGTTAACTGACGCTTCTCTAGCAATGTTCCAAATGTTTGATGCATTGCCTATGGGTAACATTCTTTCGTTGATTGCTGTTGTGCTGGTATTGGTGTTCTTTATTACCTCATCAGATTCTGGTTCATTGGTTATCGATAGTATTACCGCTGGTGGTAAAGTTGATGCGCCAATTCCACAACGTGTTTTTTGGGCGTTTATGGAAGGAGCAATTGCCGTTGCTCTACTATGGGTTGGTGGAACACAAGCGGTTGAAGCGCTTCAAGCGGGTGCTATTTCTACCGCACTGCCGTTTACCATTATTCTATTAGTGATGTGTGTCAGTTTGCTTATGGGCATGAGAACAGAGAAACATAACCGTTCTTAATTCTTAAGTGAATAAACAATAAAAAGCCGATGAGAGATAATCTTCATCGGCTTTTTTGTATTTATATTATTTAAACATCTATTTAATTGTTATTGCCATAGCCTTCTAATCGGATCATTTTCTGAGAAATGATGACGAACTTGGGCTTGAAATAATTCAGCGGTTGCAATTGCATCAGTGAGAGCATGATGAGGAGGATAGGCCGGTAAACCATAACGTAATCGACTGTTGGCTAATCGAATTGATTCTGGGCGTTTTCCTTTAATCCAATTTATTAACCCTTTAGATTGCTCTTGTTGGTAATCACCTTCGATCTGCATCGTATCGACGACAGGAAAAACAATCCCTTCGCCAATAAGATTACGCAAGTTGATATCAAAGAAGTCACGCTCGATTTTACGATAATGAACCACGACCACTTTCCCTGCCAATGCATCCAATACTTTCTCTAAAATACGACGTAAATCAGGGGCACCCTGTAAATCTGAATGAGTGATACCGTGAATAACGACAGAGTTTTCTTCTAGGCTATCTTGTGCTTTAACAAACCAATGTTGCGATTCACGACAACGAATACGCTCCAAAGTAAAAGGAACTAAACCAATACTAATGATGCTGTTTTGATTAGCATCTAATCCTGTGGTTTCAAAATCTAAAGCAACAAACTCAATATCTTTGAGTGGTGTTTCTTCTTCGTAAGTACCCGTTTGATAAAATTTTTGAAGACGTTTATCTTTACTGGACTCAAACTTATGAGTAAAGAAAGCTGGCCAATTGAGAATTTCTTGTTGAATGTTCGATATCATCATTCACCCCTTAAAATTTGTTGGCGCTATAGCGGAACTTAAGGAAATTCTGCGCGTTACTCAGTACTTGGAACGCATCTTTTAAATTTCGGCGTTCAAAATCAGACATATTTTCAGGCTCAATATTATTGTCAGGCTCAATTCCTGCTTCTACGTCTAAGGCTTGGTGGCGTAAGCGAACTAATGAAATTAATTCCATTGCATGATGGAGATCGCTGCCTTTTGATTTAGGTAAAATCCCCGCTTCGATAATATCGTCTAAGCGTTCAAATGAATTTTGAGCCTGAGATCCTATCGCCAATGCATGAACACGGATGAGATCAGCAAGTGGTGCCGTACCGCGACGTTTTAAGTTAATTGAATTATTATGACGGCCGTCTTTTTCCATCACAAAATCTTTAAAGAACCCAAGTGGTGGCGTTCGGCGGAGGCCATTTCTCGCAAGACAAGCAAGGAAACGATTGTTCTTTTTCGCACGACGAACAATAAAGCCATTCAGTTGTTCAGCCCACTTAGTACGGCCATAAACGCCATTTAAATCGAAGAAGATAGAGCTGTTTAATAATGCTTGAGGATCTGGATTATCAATCCAATCAGCAAAGCATTCTTCCCATTCCGATTGGGTTTTACGCCATTCAGGATTGGTTGCCATGATATCGCCAGTACAATAAGTATAGCCACACGCGGCTAATCCATCACAAACAAAAGCAGATAAGGCTTTAAAATAATCACCGTGTTCTGCTTCATTGTAGTCATTATCTAAAATAATCGCGTTATCTTGATCAGTAACAATCAGTTGTTCATCGCGAGCCATTGACCCTAATGCTAAGAAACAATAAGGCACAGGCGGTTGGCCAAGCTCTTCTTCTGCAAGTTCTAATAAACGTTGTTTGAAGCTGCGACCAATTTCAGACATCGCACTTCCCACCATGTGAGAGTTAGCGTCTTCATTAACCATCCGAAGAAAGCAGTCTTTTAGTTGGCTTGAAAGAATGACTAAATCTTCGATGGTTTGCTGTTGGAAGATACTGCTTACAAACAACAGACTATTTTGAGATTCGTAACGTACGATGTCAGAAACCTCAAGAACCCCGATTGGTTGTTTGTTGCGAAGAACAGGAAGATGATGCACGTTGTAGCGCAGCATCATCAGCATCGCTTCAAATACATAGGCGTTGTGATCGAGTGAAATAAGCTCTGTCGACATAACTTCAGAAACCGGAGTTTCGAAATCTAATCCGCAGGCAAGTACCTTTGTACATAAATCTCGGTCGGTAATAATACCTACAAAGTCGTTATCTTCTTCATCAGTATCGATTTCAGGGTCGGTAATTAAAACCGCAGAAACATTCTCTTCAGCCATTGTTTTAGCCGCTGATTGAATCGTTTCATATTTTGTGATCATTACCGCTTCACGAGTCAATAATGTTTTCACTTTCGAGGTGGTTAAATCATTCGCATCATCATGATTACTTTCTACCGCTTGCTTTAGACGAGTGGCGTCTTCCACTTCAACAAAATCTGAAAATTCATCATAACGTTCACAATAATCATCAAATACAGATTCAGGGATACAATACAGAAGAGAATCATTGAGAGCTTTGGCTGGGAAACGAACTTTATTATTCATTAATAAGCCCATTTGTCCAAAAATACTGCCTTCATCTAGTCGGTTATAGAGCTCGCCATTACGACGATAAACTTCAATGACACCACTGCGGACCATGTAGAGATCTTTAATCTCATCACCAAATCCAATGACCATACTTTCTGCACGATAGTATGAAATTTCAACGCTTTCGGCTGCTTCTTTTATCGCCTCTTCTGGTAATAAACTGAACGGAGGGTATTGTGATAAAAAATGTTGGATTTCTAACAGTTCAACTTCCATGTGTCACTCAACGTAAATAAAGGAGGATAGACTATAATTTTAGTTTATCGCCTTATGGATAGCTATTTTAATTCTATTAAATTGAGTGATATTAAGGCATTGGAAATCGGTTCTCGGATCTGAAACTGAACTTTTGTTATGCTGATAATATTGTTAAAACTTGCTTGGGGAAGTCTAGTGACTAAATTAATAAAAAAAACGGTAATAACATTAGGAGTTCTCGGTAGTATCGCAACGATAACAAGTGTATCTGCGAGTGAAAAAGCGACAGAACATGTGGCCTTAAATAAAGGTATATTGTCAGCGGTTTGTTTTCCTAAAGAAGAAAATCGAAATGAAGGGTATGTCTTGTCTGAATCTTGCCCGATCGGTGAAGGGTTATGGGGACGAAAACCAGTAAAGCAGCAAGCAGGGGGCAGTGAATATTGGATTCAATGTGGTTTGTTTAAAAAAACGTTAACCAAAGATGCGATTGAACAAATACATCGAGCGGTAGATGCACCCATTAATATGAAAAAAGAAGAGGGAGTTAACCGCTGCTTAATTGGTCCTTATCTTGATTACTCTATTGCGAGTAAAGAGCTCACAGCATTACAAAATCAGCGATTGTTTAAACAGTCAGGATTACGTGAAGTTGATCTTTCTACTGTTGTTAAGTCAGATGCAGTCGCTGAAGAAGCAATCGAACCACAACCCGATCCGATTACGATCCGTAAAGCAACCATCATTAATCAAGTTCATTTTGCTGTGCCGTTCATTGATAATGGAAATGAAGGTTTTTACATGGAAAATAAAATCCCTTGGCTCAGAGCTACGGCACAAAATGCTCAAACCGTTTGTCAGAAAATAGACATGGAGTTATTGACTAAAGAGAAATGGAAAATATTGATTGATTCAACGATAATGACGAAAGATAAATGGCCAATGCAACTACCTTATTGGGGGGCTAATACTATTGGACTCTTTAAGGATGGCGCAGTTAGAAAATTAAAAAACACATCGATGTTGAATGTGGTGTGTACGAAAAAAACAGAGGATAAAGTCGTTGGAAATCCAATTTAAAGGTCGTTGGGACAGTAAGTCTCTGGCGGAGAATTTACAAGAAGCATTAGAAACCCTAGAAGAAGAGTTTGGTGTAAAAGCGCTATCAGATATTTCATTAAATATTTGTTTAGAAGATGAAAACAAAGAAGAATTGGCTTTATTAAGCCCAACAGGTAGAGCATTAGATTTAATTGTAATTAATAATCCTAAAGATGTGAATGACGGACAGAAGGCGTCAGTGTTGGAGTTTAAGCCGCGTGGGTAAACATGGTTTTTAAAAATTTGAGTTTGTAGATAAAAGAAACCCCGGTGATTACCGGGGTTTTTGTTTTAGGGCTATGCAATGAGATTAATAATTACTAAATCTTCTTCATTGTGATGGTCGATAATTTATCGCCGTTTGAATCTAACGTATCACGAATCAGCAAGCCTTTATCCCAGTTTACGCCAGCAGGGATGTAAGTGAAGCGGTTGATTTTGATGCTATCTGCATCATCTTCAGGCTCTCTATCATTCCAACGAACGGTGCTGTTTAGTTGATCAAGGGTTGCTTTTGAGTCGCCAGCAGCATTTGTACCAAACCACCATAAATCTTTAGGTAGATCTTTATATGCGTAGGTTTCAGTTTCCATATTAGAAATTGTTTCAACGCTGTCAATACGATTACACTCTTCACCTGTCATTGTTAAGCCAGCTGTTGTGAATGTCATTTTAGCAATAGCAACATCGTTACCACATAATTCACGAGCTTCCCATGTACCAATGAAATCAACATAACGATCTTGGCCTGGTGCTTCTACTGGATATAGAAAAACAATAGATTCGCTGATGTGCGCATATTCGTATGTTTCCGCATCCTCAGGTTCAATTGTGCCATTCTCTGCTACTGGTTCAAGATCTATTTTACGACGACTTTGGGTATAAACATCCGTGATAGGGTCGTAAGAACCAGATAACACTTCTTTTTGCCATTTTGGATCGTCGCCATAGTAGCCGTCGGTATTATCGTCTCGTATCACTGTTTCGAACTTGCTTAGAGACTGTTCAGAACAGTTACTTGCTGCCATACACTCAAATGCACCGCCCATTTCTGCTAGGTCAGCCCAAGGCATGCTTTCATCTGCTGTTTTAATTGTTGTTGGGTTAGTAAAATCATACTGATAATGCTGGTTATAGTCGGAATAATGTTGATAGTCACTGTGAATGTTTACAATTCTATCTTCATCACAGAACCCAACTTTGTACTTTTCGCCCTCTACTTCGCCCTCTACTTCGCGCTCAGAATATTCACCGCCGGTCTTCATACAAGTTAAATACTTAGCAGCATCACTGCCACTCATTGAGGTATCGTTACTGCCCGTACGGATAATCGGATTATCTTGGTTTAATGTAAGAATCATGCTTGATGTTTCATCAAACTGTGCAGCTTCGTTAGTGGTATCTAAATGAATAACAGAAGACAATACTTCAGGATCATTACCAGCTGTTTCTAGTAATGACGAACTACGTTCTACAAATGTCCAGTTTGAACCACGAGACCAATGAGACAGGTTAACAGCAGAACCACGCTCAATATTTGCTAATGATGCTTCCATGTGTGTTGTGGCATCTTTTTCTGTTACTAATGGTCCTTTACCTAAAGCAGTTGCAATCTCTTGGAGAGAGTCTTCATTATCAAGCATTGCTATTTTTAATTTATCAGCGGCAGCAGAGAAATCTGTAGGTAACGTTATTGCAGTAATCAGTTCTGCTTGCCCTGAGTTAATTAAAGTACTTGTCCCTTCACCAATCGTTAGTAACAGTCTCGCTAAGTTTACTGCGCGTTGATGTGTGCCTGCTGCTTCAAATGGGGTTGTGATGTGACGACCAGAAACTGAACCAACAAATAAACCGTATTGACCACCAAGGTAGAAAGACACTTCAGGATTGCTTGGGTCAATCGTGTAGCCACCAGTTGCATCTGTTTGCCCAGAAGTACTACCAGAAACGTAATCTAATCCAATAACCTTAGCATCAATAAATTTGCCTTTTGTTGGTACTGCAATGCTTGGTTTTTGTGCTTTTGTTGTATCTGTGCCAGTAGAGCCATCATTCGAATTATGATTTGAATCTCCATCTGAACCACCACAGCCCATTAACGCGAATGCCACTGACGCTGCAAGTAAACTTATTTTTTTCATTTTCAAGAATCCCTTTTAAGACGAGAACTAGCCAATTCTCATCTTTAATAATATGAATAAGCCATATAATTGACTTTTTATTTATGCGCGTGTTTTACGCTTGGCAGGCTCTGATTTCAAGATACGGAAAATGGAAAAAAAACCGTAAAAATTATTAAAAATTTTCTTCTTAAGATAATTGAAGGTTAATTGAGAAGGTATCGGCAGGTAGGTAAAGGGGAAAAGCAAACCCCGATATGGTATCGGGGCTTTATAGTGTTTTTATGAAATACAGTAAGTTAATCTTTTAAGTTATTAAAACTAAAAGAAATTTCCTCATATTTAGCCGCGTACGGTGTATTGACTTCACCATATAAAGTATGAATCGCAGAAGAGAGTCGTGATTGGCTTGAAAAATCCACATGGCAATCACTGCCTTTATCTTCATATGTAGTCTCTAAGTCCCACATCATTGGATTTCCCATAATGGAATAGTCAGCGGTAAATGAATAGATACTGGTCGCTTGGTCACATGTCATATTATGTAAAATTAAATTAGCATCGGCACTGCCTGCTTCTCCTGCTTCAACTCGAGATGGCATAGAGGCAGTGACACTTAATAATTGTGGCTGGTTGTTATTATCTAAAAAAGCAATCTGACTTGTTACGTCAGTATCTACTGGCTTAGCGAGCAACGAATTAATTATCTCGGTTGATAAATACCCCGTATACAAGCTATACATGCTTTCATCACCCATGCTTTCGCTGTTATGCATTAGTAAATGTGACTCATCATTAATGGTTATCTCTTGGGCTTGATAAGTTATTGTCATAAATTCACCATCCTCTTCTAGCTCAAAAGTAATGCGGTTTGAGGGCTGATCTCGCGTATATTGACCATAATTCTCAAACCCATTACTTTCACTTGGGATAGTGCTTTCAGAAAAAACAGGGCATTGGCTATAACTCTCTAAAATACGAGCATAAGAATAGAGGCTTGAATCCGTAGAGTTAAAGTAGCGGATCTCACACACCACACCAGCTCCAAGGTGATTACCTGATTCATCTCTTAATGATTCTATGGGCTTGATATAAATAAAGCGATCTTCAAGGTCGGCACCGTTAGTTATTGTTGGTGGTAAGTAATTAGATTTAACTTCTGGAAGCGTAAAAATGGCATCTACATGGTCACCTTGCTTATCTACACCAGAAATTATTAGCGTTTTTCCTGCTTCGGCCGCATATAAAGGCGTGCCCTCAATCGTCATTGATGAGGTATTTTGATCAAAAGACTGAAGCCCGCTAATATCAATGCGCTTTAACTCAACATGGCTAAAGGTATCTGTCGGATTATTAAATAATGAGTTTAATAGTAGGGTGGTACGAAACGGCTCATCAACAGAGAGATCCCACTGATTAATCTTAGTTTGCAGTTGCGCGTGTTTCTCTATATTAACACTGAGGTTATTATTATCTTGAAGAATAGTTAATTCAAACGTGACGCTGGTCGTGGACACGGTTTCATAGCTATTTTTAGGGTTATCAATCGTGCCTAAATTAAGCCCAATGTCATCCATAGTTAAGATGATAAGGTGTTTTCCTCCACCTGAAACTAGGTTCGTCGGTGATAATTTAAGGTTGCTACCCCATAGAATACTTGCAGTAATACCTGTCGCCGATAAGGTTGGGCTATAAAGGGTGATTGGCGATGCGTTACTGCTGTTACCGAGGTCGATATCGTTATTAAATAAATCGAAAAGAGAAGCTTCAAACCCGTCAAAAGCGGTGCCCTTTAGTGGGCTTGGTAAACTTTGTTGTAAATAGGCCGCAAGACTAGGGTTTATGGTTATGGATGCATTACATACTCGCTCTCCTTTGGCCGTTACACTCAAGGTTTGTTCTGCGATGCTGCACTTAATAGGATTATTGGCTAACTGACTTGCGGTTGATGCAATAAGTAATGAGTTCTTTTCATAGGCTATTGGGTCACTGATTTTAGTCGCAGTTAAATACTCTGCGGTATCTGTGAGTACAGTATTTTGTTCATTGATAAAGTGGGAGAAAAGGGGGCTTTTTTCTGTGTTTGTGATCCCTAATTCTGATTCAACCTTATTTATTGCGTTTTGCTTTAGTATCACTTCTTCTTTGGTTGTTCTTGCCTGATTTCTCTCTTTATTCATCTCAATTACCACTAAATCAGTCAGAGATGAGATGATTTTTTCGTTGTTAGGGGTGCGTAAAACCAACGTATTATCTTGCGATTTAACGGCGAGATCTCCCGTTAGCTTGGTGGTTGACGGTAAGCGAAATTTACCTTTCATGTCCGTTGTGGTTAGTGTTGGCTCTGAATCCGTGCTTTGCATGCCATCATGGTTTATATCATCAAAAATAATGGCGTTTGGCATTGCTGGCACGGTTTGATGTGCAGTATCAAGCAATAGGTCATCGTTACACCCTGTTAAGGCGAAAAGAATAGTAACGGAAAGAATGCGTTTTTTTATCATGAGTGTCTCTATTATTAGTCTTATTTATTTGGGTCGTGATAAATCAAATTTAATTTAAGCTCTTCCACCATATGAGCGTATTCAGGTTTTGGCTTGAGAACGTAGCTGTAGACTTCTCCTTCTACAAATTCATGGTAGTCATCGTAATCTAAATCGAGATAAACAAATGTCTTATTGATGCTCGTGTCAGTTCTCATTTCACATTCAATCGGACTGCCATTGCGGTCATCTAAGGATGTGGAAATGATCTCACTGAATTCACCTGGGCCACCCATCGTGGAGCTTTGATAAAAATAGGTGATGTCTTCGCATCGCATATCATGGGTTTGAGAGTTAATGTTTAAATCCGAATCAGATTGATAATAAAGTGAATCAATTTTCCTATTATCAAAAATGTAAATGCCAGCGGTTACCGGTAAATAAGTGTATTTATTTTGTATGGTTGCATCCTGGCTATTCCGTACAGGTAAGAGGTATTCAAATTTTTCCATTTGATATTGCTCCTGCCCGGTAGTGATATTTAAACGACTCTCCATTGCTGTTTTGTCTTTTAATAGCGTATATGTCTCAACATGTTTACCGCTGGACACGGTGGCTAAGTGGCTCTCTCCTTTCCCCTTTGTTGAGAGGTATGAATGTTTGATATCCCAAATTAGATTGGTATCAAATACCGATCGATTACTGATCACAACCAACGTCTGACCTTCTAAATGATAGGTACCAATTTGCTGTAATTGCGCATCATCAGGGCAGGTTTGCTTAGTTGTACTTTTGGCATAATAGGCTTGGTCATTGATAAATTTAAAGGCTTCACAATAAACCGTCTCATACTCAAATCCTTCATCTAAAAAGAGATAACTACTTTCTAATCGGTACCATATTTGGTCTAAGAGAGGATGTTTTTTCTCTGTGATTGGAGCGTCACCGAGTGTTGGAAGATCAAAACTAGCGTGCACCCAAGCGTCTTCATTATCGCCATGTTGCTCATCTCTGGCGGAGATAATAAGTGTGCTTGGCTGCTCACTTGGTTTTGGTATTCCAGTAATGAGCAGCGCCCCTCGGTTTTTGAGACGTAAGCCCTCAGAGAAAAAAGTCACACGAGTAGTTATAAAGTCGCTCTCAGCATCGATAAATAATCCGTGAAAATTAAATACATAATTCACAGGTGTTGATTCAGTGAACTCCCAATGGTTTAAGTGTTCTTGAAGGCGTTGTTGTATATTTTTATTTATCTCTGGTTTTTGATTTTTCTGTGAAAAAAATTGTTTATTTTCTAATGGTGTTGAGAATGCAATTGATGAGTGAGCATCACTTAAAAACGAGGCTAGAGGCACCTCTGCCTCATTGTTTTTATTTGTAGAGATAGCTATAGGCAGTAGTATTGATGTTTGTTGTTCTTTCTTTTTTGTAATTATCCCATCAGAGCTTGAATGCATTTGGCCTATCATAGGCCAGTTGGTTGTTTTTGTTTTATCTGTATGATTCTCTTCGTTTTTAATTGTATTGGTCGTTTGTTTTTTTTCTGTGCTTGACGTCGGATCCATATAAAAAAAACAGCCGCTTGTGAGTGAAATAATGGCAAAACTAACCCAATAGATAGACGATAATGAAAAACGAACAGCCATTTTAAAGACCTAAAAAGTAAGAGGGGCGACAAGAGAAAAGTAATGGGTTTATGCCATTCTTGACTGTAACCAACAACGAGAGAATTTGAGGTCCTTTTCAATCAAACTGGCGCTACACTCTAAGAGTGAACAAATTTCTTTGTTTTGTAAGCCCATTAAATATTTGAGTTTGATGACATTCGATTGACGAGGATATCGAACACTAAAGGTATCTAGCACTTTATCCATGATGACAAATAACTCAAAACGGTCATTATCTTGTTCTATAGTGGTGGTCTTTTGGCGTTTTTTTGCTTGTAAAGTGCGCGCATTATCGATCAGAATTTGACGCATAATTTTAGCGGCCATGAGAAAAAACTCACGCTTTGAGCTTATATCTTCCAGGTCAGAATGAGACAACTTGATGTAAGCATCATGAATTAAAGCGGTGGTGCTGTTCATGCTGTCATTGATTACATTATTATTGTCACCGTATTTTTCAGCAATACGTAAACGTTCTTCTTTGGCAATGTGGCGTAGGTGTAGATAAGCAAATTGATATAATTGGTTTTCTGCCCCTTTATTACCTGATTGCCATTGATGAATTATTTGAGTTAATTCTGATGAGTTTGTCATTATGTTCGTCCTGTTATTTTTCTAAACTCGGAGATCCGGAAAGTATTCATCTCTTCTGACCCATTAGGGTATCTGTGCTTCTCTTGTTGGTAGCGATAAAGTAAGCCTTTATCCCATGTCGCACCGGCAGGAAGGTATTCCCAGGAGGTGTACTGTGGTTTTTTTCCTTTTTCATGCCAACGAACAAGTAAATTCATTTGTTCTAATTCGGCATAAGGTTCTGGGTTTTGTACCCACCACATATCCCCATACCGCTCGGTTACGTCGTTTGTATATGACGTTTTATTCGTAGAACAAATTTCTTTTTTTGATTGGGTGGTCAGTATTCTTTTATTTTCAATCAGTAGACAAGATTGCGTTATTTTTTCTCCTTCATATTGAGTCTGCTGCCAAACACCTTCGAAGGCGATAGTACTTCCTTTTGTCTTTTCATAAACAAAACCAAATGACTCACCTTTATTTAGGTATTGAATATGTTCATTCTTTCCTAATCCTTGTGTTTTACTCATGTATAGTTGGGTTTCAGGATCAAAGTTCATAGCAACAGAACGATACTTCCAACTGTCTTCATCTTGGCGATTCTCAACACTAAATCCATTCAGGTCGCTACGAGTGCAACCTGAGACGGAACAAGCAATAAGGCCTCCCCAACCTAAAGCTTTTTGGATTGGGATTTGATCATAAGATAAGGCTTTTTCTTTTATTAACTGACAACCTTTAAAGTAATCTCCAATACTTGGATATTGTGTGAGGTATTCTGTCCCGATCGAATACTCTATTCTTCCTAATGGTGGTGAGTATTTAGGGTGATCTTTGTATTTTAAGTCGTAATAGCAACGACGGCCTCTCCAGTCTTGTTTTTGAATATAAACAGAGACTAACTGCTTATTTAAAGGGCGATAAATCACTTCGTTAGAGGTGAAGTTTTTTTCAATATAGCTTTGACTTTGATTAAGGTGATGTACCGCGTCTTTGATAGAAACGAGGTCTAAATCTAATTGTTGTGCAGACTGGTCAAGCGTAGAGAGATCAATATTTTTTAATTGTTGTTGAAATGCGGTATCGGATAAGGCTTGGCTAGCTAAGATGATCTCGTCACGGTTATTTGGTGTGCTGTCTAATGAGAGCAATAAACGGGTAAGGTTGATGCTTTTACTTGGTGTCGTGCTAGCTAGGGTTGGGGTGATCACCTCTTGAGCAGACAGTGTACTAATTAAATAACCAGAATTATTCTTACCAAGGAAAAAATGCACCACATCACCCGAGCGGTAATCAAAAGCGCCTTTATTAGTGACACCTGAGAGATTTGAACTGGTTTCGTAATAGAGCCCAGTAACAGGGGAGTCAATAAAAAAGCCCGTTTTTACTTCCGAATTGGCGTGACTGACAGTCGTGATACTTAATAGTATAAGTGGAATCCATTTCATTTTTTTCATGGTTTATTCTTCTAAATATGACGCATTATGTGGTTTGGTTTGGCTATTTTCTATGGATCTTTTGGGTGCAGGAGTCATCATCGCCAACAACATTTTTTGTTTGATATGGGTCGGTAAGTCGGGATTTGAAAGAATTCGGCGACGAGTCAGCTCTAAGATTGACCCTACAGTAACTTGCGCCGATCTTGTTCCTTTCGCATGAAACAGTAAACGAGTCACTTCATACATCATATTTTCTGCAATTTGTTTTTCTTGTTCTAATTTTTGGTTTTGTAAGACCAATACAATAGAAAAACTGAGGCTTAATATGATTAATGCACTTGCCAATAATGATTGTAATGGTCGACGTTTTATCAAGCAGCGTAATGTATACAATGGCGTGTTTTTTTTACTTGTTAGTGGCCGATATTCTATTATTCGGGTTATCTCTTGACGCAGTTCAAGTACAGAAATATAGCGTTCGCTTGGCTCGGTTTGGGTTGATTTTTGTTGTACGGCAAAAATGTCAGAATTAGGCATTTCATTCGGAAACAACAAGGTTAAAATTTTACCCATTGAGTAAATGTCACTCTGTTGTGTTAAATAGTCACCTGCTTTTTGTTCTGGACTAGCGTATTCCTTACTGTAAGCAAGTACATTCATGTTCGTACTCACTTGATGTTGAACTTTTTGCGTTAAATTAAAATCGATTAATTTTGGTGTTCGTTGTCCATCAATTAAAATATTTTCAGGCTTTAAATCCGCGTGTAATACTTGATGTTGATGAGCATGTTCAATCGCTTCACAAATATGTTGAAAAAGCACCAATTTTTGTTTTTTTGAGGGCGCTTCGCTAATAAGATAACTATCTAAGGTGTGGCCATGAATTTTTTCCATGACCACATAAACGTATTCTTCATATCGCCCACCATCAAACACTTTGGCAATGTAAGGATGATTCAGGCGAGCTAATAATTGCGCTTCTTCAAAAAGAGCGTGCTTACTTAATACGTTATTTAATATAGGCTGAATGAATTTAATAGCTAATTCTTGCTCGAAGGTATCATCTGCACGATGCGCAGAATAAACCACTCCCATACCGCCACGACCCAATTCATTAGTAAGTTTGTATTTATCAATTATTTGATGGCTAAAATCCCAATCATTAAGATCTGTTTTTTGGATGGTAAATTGAAACAGTTCAGCAATTTGATCGGATTCTTCATGCTCAAGAAGAGGTAATATCTCTTGGTATAGTGCAAGGTTTGTGATTTTAAGTTGCTGTAAATAATCCTGCTTTTGTGCAGGATTATAATCCATTAACTGATAGAAAATTTCAGTTGTAGTGCTACCTAGTGCCATGTGTATATTCTTATTATAATATTAAAATGAGTAGCTCATTCCTGCATAAGTACCTGTGCTAATTAATTCAATGTGTTCTATATCGGTTTTTAGTTCTTTATAGCCTAGGTAGGTAGAAAGTCCTGATTTAAAATCATAACCAACTTCAATGCCATACTGAAACCCTGTATTAACGTGGCTTACTTCAGCGTCATAGGTTTTAAAATTAGAATCTACTTTGCCAACACCTAATAATATAGCCGAATAAAGTAGAGTCTCTGAATTAACAAATTTAGGTTTTAGATTTACAAAGACCGCTGAACTTTCGACAATCATTTCATGTAAATAGTTATTTTCCCCAAGTTGTCGATATTCAGCTTCAATGCCTAACTTGACCAGCTTATGTATATTAAAGAGGTAACCTACATGGGCGTTATAACCAATCTCTGATGTTTCATTAAGGGGACTTGAAAATCCATCTAATTTGGTTTCATTACTGATGCTAAGATCGGCACCAAAGTAAAGATGGCCTATGTCATTTGCATAAGTATATGTGCTTAATAATCCAATAAGGAGAGTGGTTAGTCGAGAGGCTGACTTATTCATTGGGGGAATGCATATTTATAAATTTGGCGCATTCTATATGTTTAGGCCTGTAAGTCAATTTAAAGGTGGCTATATTGTATGAAAGTTGAGGGGTAGAATAACTTCTTTATTTTTAGAGTGTTACTTTCATTATTACACTAACGTAATAGTCATTTTCTTTTTACTGGGATAGTCATTTTTCAAATAAAGCTTACACTTAGTCTCATCAAATCGAGTTAATGCATAGAAGGTAATCATTATGGCTGAACACAACACTCCGCAATTTCAAGTTGGACAAACGTTTACAGATCACCCGTTCCAAGAAGGTGATGGCGCAATGCTTGAGTTGTTCCGTAATGACTTACCAAATATGCTTTATGTCGGTCTTGCTAATATCACCGCTGATGAACAAGCGATGTTAGGCCAAACCGGTGCGCAACTTGGTGTCATTACCTCTGATAATGGGGGTTGTTTGGTTGTGGTTAGTTTTGGTGATCTAGCATTTGAAATGCAATTAAACTCAGCCGCTATTCCTGAAGATTACTTCACACTGACAGAAGATAAAGCTCTATCTGTTTCTATGATAGCGGTAGATACTGCAACCAATTTATTGTGTGCGATTCGTGAGTTTACGTTGCCAGAAGCATTGAGCTGTCAATTCATTGAAGTGACCAAAGCGCAACGTGCATTAAGCGATGTAGATGTCGTAAATATGGAAAACATGCAGTTAATTAATTCACTAACACCAGAAGCTCTGCAAGAAAAAATGGAGTTTCATCCCCTACAAAGTGTGATCGCTGCACCGACTTGTGGTTGTGGTCATCATCATCACTCGCATTAAATTTAAATACAAATTAGAGAACAAAAACGCCGCCAATATTAACTATTGGCGGCGTTTTTATCGTTAAAACAGTCTAAAAATAGACTATCTCATCGTTACAAATTCTTCAGAACCTGTTGGGTGGATAGCCACAACGGCATCGAAATCAGCCTTAGTTGCGCCCATCTTCATTGCTACTGCAAAACCTTGGATCATTTCATCAACGGTGAAACCGATACCGTGTAGGCCAACCACTTTTTCATCTTCGCCCGCACAAACCAGTTTCATTTTACAAGGTTGACGATGCTTAGTAACGGCGGTGTACATAGCCGTGAAGCCTGATGTGTACACTTTTACGTTGTCTTTGCCGTATTGCTCATCAGCTTCTTGTTCAGTAAGACCAATCGTACCAATCGGTGGGTGACTAAACACAACCGTAGGAACTAATGTGTAGTCCATTTTTGCGTTTGTTTGACCGTTGAATAGACGCTCAGACAATAAACGACCCGCTTTAACTGCGATAGGTGTTAGCTCGATGCCACCTTCCATGATGTCGCCAACACAGTAGATGCCTTTTACGTTAGTTGATTGGTATTCATCAACTTTGATGTAACCGCGATCGTTAGTAGCAACGCCTGTTTTTTCTAGGTTGATAGCATCAGTCGCTGGGTGACGACCAATCGCCCAAATTAGGGTATCAACGTTTTGGCTTTCACCGTTTTCTAGGTGAAGCGTTAGGCTGCCATCGGCTTCTTTTACTACTTCTTTTGGTACAGAATGAGTATGAAGGGTTGGGCCTTCTGTGTTCATTACTTCAACTAACGTATCGATGATCATTGGGTCAAAGCTACGTAGTGGAGATTCTTTACGAACGAATAAATGAGTTTCTGTGCCTAGAGAGTGAAGAACGCCAGCAATCTCTACCGCAATGTAACCAGCACCAATAATCGCAACGCGTTTTGGTTGTTCAGTGATCTCAAAGAAACCATTTGAATCAATACCGTATTCTGCACCTGGGACATTAGGGATGGTTGGACGACCACCAACAGCAATAAGAATATGATCGGCTGTGTAATGTTCGCCATTTACTTCAACAGTGTTTGCATCAACAAACTTAGCGAAGCCTTTAATTACGTTTATTTTATTGTTACCAAGAACGCGATCGTAAGATTCGTGAATACGACCAATGTACGCTTGGCGGTTTTCAACCATTTTGCTCCAATTGAATTTTTTCAGTTCAACATCAAAGCCGTAATCTTCAGCGTATAAATTAATCGCTTCAGCAACTTGAGCACCGTGCCACATTACTTTTTTAGGAACACAGCCCACGTTTACACACGTGCCGCCAAGCTCTTGCGCTTCAATAAGAGCAACTTTTGCGCCGTGCATAGCCGCACGGTTTGCTGATGCGATACCGCCAGAACCACCACCGATACAGATATAATCAAAATGCGTAGCCATTACTTTCTCTCCAATAATTTTTTAATTCTTATTACATACTATGTATGAAATGCGACCAAATTTTTCTTTTTCAAGGCCTACGAGGTTTCAAAAGCGATGAGAATTCAGATCGCTTCGCTTGCAGGTTTCAGGAAGGAGATAAAACTGAGCAAATGCTATCTTTTTTCCTGAATCCTTTAAGGGAGCTTGCGACCGGCCTGAACCCTTATTTTTTTATTCTGGAACAATCCACTCTACTTTAAAGTGACCAGTTGCAGGTGCAATTGCTTCTTTTAAGAAAGGCAAAATCGTATTCATTTGGCTTTCTAATTTCCACGGTGGATTAATGACGATCATGCCAGATGCGGTCATGCCACGCTCGTTAGTATCCGCAGAAACACCTAACTCAATTTGCAGAATGTTACGGATATCTAATTTTTTAAGGCCTTTGATCATATCGTCGATGTCACAACGATTAACCACAGGATACCAAATCGCATAAATACCTGTAGCCCAACGCTTGTGGCTTTGGCCAATGGCGTTAACTACGTCGTAGTATTCTTTTGCAAGCTCATAAGGTGGGTCGATTAAGACTAATCCTCTGCGCTCTCTTGGTGGAAGACTTGCTTTTAATCGTGCAAAGCCGTCTTCTTTATAAATAGACACTTGGCGATCACGATCAAATTCTTGTTCAAGTAATGGGTAATCTGATGGGTGAAGTTCGGTTAATACCATGCGGTCATAGCAACGGATATGCGCGCGACCAACACATGGAGAACCTGGGTAATAGCGTAATTCACCGTCTTCGTTTAATGCTTTTACGGCATCAAGGTAGCTGGTAATTTCTTCTGGAATGTCTGTTTTATCCCAAATACGTTCGATACCTTGTTTGTATTCACCTGTTTTTTCAGACCATTCATGCGTTAAATCGTAACGGCCAACCCCTGAATGGGTGTCGTGATAAACAAATGGCTTATCTTTTTGAGTTAATGAATTAAGGATAAGGCTTTGAACAATGTGTTTAACTACATCGGCATGGTTGCCTGCATGAAAACTGTGACGATAACTTAGCATGGATGAACTCTCACTATTGGAATCTTATGATTATACCCAAGTTTATAGCTCAATGTGTGTACTCTTGCATCAGCCATTGAAATTTTATCCATTAAGCACCATCTTTAAGGGATAAGCCGATCCTAAAAATGAAAAATAGAAAAGGAATGAATATGTCTAATCCGTTACTTACCTTTACTGATTTACCACTGTTTTCTCAAATTAAGCCTGAACACATTCAGTCTGCGGTAGAACAAGCCATTGCAGATTGTCGCGCTAAAGTGGAAGAAGTATTAGCCTCTGATGCTGCGCCAAGTTGGGAGAGCATTATTATCCC
Organism: Aliivibrio sp. 1S128; assembly: GCF_001691065.1. Taxonomy (NCBI): domain Bacteria; kingdom Pseudomonadati; phylum Pseudomonadota; class Gammaproteobacteria; order Vibrionales; family Vibrionaceae; genus Aliivibrio; species Aliivibrio sp. 1S128. The sequence goes on from NZ_MAJV01000047.1 coordinate 37,178, forward strand.
TCTAGCAGAAACCGATGACCGCCTAAGTCGCATTTGGTCACCAGTGAGCCATTTGAACTCAGTGCAAAACAGTGAAGCATTGCGTGAAGCGTATGAAGCGTGTTTACCTGCGTTATCTGAGTACGGAACATGGGTTGGTCAAAATAAAGGACTGTACGAGGCGTATAAATCAATTAAACAGAGTGACGCGTTTGCAACGCTGTCTCAAGCTCAACAAAAAACAATTGTTGATGAGCTGCGTGATTTTGAATTATCAGGCATTGGCTTACCGGCGGATCAACAAAAACGCTACGGTGATATCAGTAAGCGTACGTCAGAATTAAGCTCAAACTTCAGCAACAATGTACTTGATGCAACCATGGGTTGGTCAAAACACATTACCGATGAAGCGGAATTATCAGGTTTGCCAGAATCTGCAATGGCCGCCGCAAAAGCCGCAGCCGAAGCAAAAGAGTTGGACGGTTGGTTACTGACACTAGAAATGCCATCGTACATTCCAGTAATGACTTATGCTGATAATAAACCACTGCGTCGTGAAATTTACGAAGCGTTCGTGACTCGCGCATCGGATCGCGGTCCAAATGCAGGAAAGTGGGATAACACCGATTTAATTTCTGAAGAGCTGCAACTTCGTCATGAAGTATCACGCCTACTGGGTTTCTCTTCGTACAGTGAAAAATCATTAGCAACCAAAATGGCGGAAAGCCCAACGCAAGTGCTTGGTTTTTTAAATGACTTAGCAGCGAAAGCGAAACCACAAGGTGAGCGTGAAGTACAAGAGCTAAAAGCCTTTGTAAAAGAAGAATTTGATATTGATGAGTTGGATCTGTGGGATGTAACGTATTACTCTGAAAAATTAAAACAAAAGCTATATCAAATATCTGATGAAGAGCTACGCCCTTACTTCCCAGAATCAAAAGCCGTCTCTGGCCTATTTGAAGTATTAAATCGTGTGTTTGGTATGACAGTGGTAGAGCGTGAAGGCGTTGATGTATGGCATGAATCAGTGCGTTTCTTTGATATCTTCGATTCAACCAACACCTTACGTGGCAGCTTCTATTTAGATTTATACGCGCGTGAACACAAACGTGGTGGCGCATGGATGGATGAATGTCGTGTTCGTCGTTTAACTGAAAATGGCGAACTGCAAACGCCAGTGGCGTACCTAACGTGTAACTTCAGTAAGCCTGTTGGTGGTAAGCCAGCACTATTTACTCATGATGAAGTGGTTACTTTATTCCACGAATTTGGTCACGGTATTCACCACATGCTAACGCAAATTGATGTGGCGTCAGTGTCTGGTATCAATGGCGTGCCTTGGGATGCGGTTGAATTGCCAAGTCAGTTTTTAGAAAACTGGTGTTATGAAGAAGAAGCGTTGGCGTTTATTTCTGGTCACTATGAAACGAGTGAGCCGCTACCAAAAGAGATGCTAGATAAAATGCTGGCGGCAAAAAACTTCCAATCAGCGATGTTTATTTTGCGTCAGTTAGAATTTGGCATGTTCGACTTCACTTTGCACACAAACTACGATCCTGATCTAGGTGCAAAAGTATTAGAAACGCTAGCTGAAGTAAAAGCGAAAGTAGCGGTATTACCAAGTGTTGAGTGGAACCGTTTCTCTCATAGCTTTAGTCATATTTTTGCAGGCGGTTATGGTGCGGGTTATTACAGCTACCTATGGGCAGAAGTATTATCAGCAGATGCGTTCTCGCGTTTTGAAGAAGAAGGCATTTTTAATACAGAAACAGGCCAAAGTTTCTTGAATAATATTCTTGAAATGGGTGGCAGTGAAGAGCCTATGGAGTTATTCAAACGCTTCCGTGGTCGTGAGCCACAAGTGGATGCCATGTTACGTCATGCGGGTATTGGTGCGTAATTAAGCCGTTATAACAACGAAAAATAAAAGGGTCTCAATATGATATTGAGGCCCTTTTTTTATATCGATATATTTATACCAATCGTAGTAAATAATTGTTCATCCTAGCTTGTTAAAATGCTCGATAACTGCGTTGGAATTTTTGATTGTAGAATAACTACTTATCAGAAAACTCCGCCTTGTTTTCAAGCATTTTTCCTTCGCTATTTCTGGTCACTGACTTACTGTGATTGGTATTATTTTTTATAAGGTTGAGTGACGACGATTTTTACTTTTTGATCTTGTTGTAATGGCGCATTTCCTTTTAAACCATTCCATACCGCAACCCCTTCAGCCGATAACTGGGAGTCATTACGTTTGGTTAATGTATTTAAGTTCTCACCATTACGAGCGGTTACAACCCTTATTTCTTGCTGAGTGATAGTCGCAATTTGCTGGTTGGTTATCGGTTGCAGTGATGTCGCAGATGACGTTATTTCATCTTTATTATTATCAGTACTTAACGTTAAAACCTGATAAGTCATGTCATTAAAATCTAACCAATATTGATTGATAAATGCCTTTTTATCCGCACTATCATCAATCAATTGCACGTTATACATGCTTGCTCCCCACGGTAAATCGATGGTGTTGACTTGAGCTGCGTAATTGTATTTTTGTTCTAAATATTGACTGAATCGATGCGCGGTTTGTTCTGCGGTATATTCTGGCTCAGAAACAGAGAGAGCAACGAATCCATCTTGCGTGTCATTAATGGCAGCAACGACTTGAGGTTGGTTAACCGTTTGCCAATCTTTAGGGAAATTAATGGTGAAGCCCATCGTAGGCTGCAAGAAAAGAGAATCAGTAAATGTACCGTTTTCTGGATTGTTACCAACAACTAACCCATTGAGGTAATTAAGAAAGTTAGAATGAATAGGCGGCAATGAAGCGGCAGTTAATATACTAGCAGAGTGATCAACATGGCTTACGCGTTCCGGAGTGTAAGGGTGGCTATCAAAGTAGCTTTTTTCTGTTTCTTTTTGTGTTTCAAACTCTACCGCGTGATTTAGACGCGTTAAAATTACGCCCATTGCCATTGGGTCATAACCCGCCTTTGCGGCTAATGCGACACCGAGATCATCAGATTCTGTTTCGTGAGAACGGCTGTAATTCGCCATTAAAAGGCTACTGCTAAAAGCGAAGGGAGTATTAATTAAATTGCCTAAATCTTCATTGATGACACTTCCGACAATGTTGCCGGGCAATTGGGTTATCCCAGGCAGAATGCTGCGTTTCATTTGCTGTATTGAATGCCTTTCCGTTACATGAATAATTTCATGGGCTAATACGCAAGCGAGTTCATCTTCGCTGTTCATCAGATTTAATAAGCCACGAGAGATATAAATATATCCTCCTGGCAGTGCGAATGCATTGGGTACAGGATCATCAACGACTTCAAATTTAAAATCAAATTGAGGAGAGTCAAGATTAGAAACTAAACGAGCCCCGACTTGTTTTACGTATTGATCGAGTGATTCATTGTTGTATAACCCCATTTGTTGCTCAATAACCAGTGAGTTTTTTTCACCGACCGATTTGTCGTAATTTGGGCTTACTGAACAACCAGAAAGAGAGAACGCGAGTAGTGCAGAAGCACTTATTTTAAGTAGGGCGTGTGTCTTATTCATCAGCACTCCTTTGTTGAGAATAATTAGAAACGATTTTTTTAACGTAGCAAGATATTGATATTTTGTATTGGGAAGAGGCGAATAAGCTCCTTTGAATGAATCAAGGGAGCTTGAAATACATTAATGGTTAAGCCCACTCAATATCTTCATCTGCGTGCTTTTGGCACTCTTCTTTTACCATTTCGATAAATTCCATGCCTGTTTTAGAGCATGTCCATTTCTCATCAGTATAAGCGAAGTGGAAGCCGCCAGATTTTGACGCTAACCAGATCTCGTGCATTGGTTCTTGTTTGTTGATCACGACTTGGCTGCGGTTTTCAAATTCTAGTGTTAAAACGTTACCCGTGATTACTGGCTCAATATCGGCACCAGATTCATCAATCATATCTTCGATTAATTGCAGTTTTGCATCGACTAACTCGTGAAATTCAGTGTTATTCATCTTATTTATCCTATTGCTTTTCTTGGCTGTGGTGCGATTATAGAGAGCATAACCAGATATTAACACTAATGGTAAAATCTTATGCAAAAAAGAGTGATGGCGTTAATGCTATTGAGTGCCTTAACACTGGCAGGTTGTGGTCAAACGGGTTCGTTGTACATGCCTGCAGATGACGCACCAAAAACAGAAGTAGCAGAATAATTTATTTGTAGTCAGTGTATTTAATAATCACTGACTAATAAGCACTGAACTAGACAAGGAAGACGACATTGGATTATTTCAATTATAAGGATGATGGACAACTTTGGGCTGAAGAGTTACCGGTTGCACAATTAGCAGAGCAGTATGGCACGCCATTATATGTATATTCTCGCGCGACATTAGAGCGCCACTGGAATGCATTTGATAGCTCGGTAGGTGAACAACCTCATCTTGTGTGTTACGCCGTAAAAGCGAACTCAAATATCGGTGTGTTAAATGCACTTGCCCGTTTAGGTTCAGGCTTTGATATTGTGTCTCAAGGTGAACTTGAGCGTGTTGTAGCCGCTGGTGGCGATCCGACAAAAGTGGTGTTTTCTGGCGTTGGTAAAACGGCTGTGGAAATGCGTCGTGCATTAGAACTTAATATTAAATGTTTTAATGTTGAGTCGGAACCAGAGCTTGAACGCTTAAATACCGTGGCTGCTGAAATGGGTGTTGTTGCACCTATATCATTGCGAATTAATCCTGATGTCGATGCAAAAACACACCCATATATTTCAACGGGTTTGCGTGATAATAAATTTGGTATCGCGTTTGATCGTGCACCTGAAGTATACAAATTTGCACAAACCCTATCGAACTTAGATATCCAAGGTATTGATTGTCATATCGGTTCTCAGTTAACGGATATTACGCCATTCATTGATGCCACTGATCGTCTTCTTGCCTTGATTGATGACTTAAAAGCACAAGGTGTCAATATTCGTCACCTTGATGTGGGTGGTGGTTTAGGAGTGGTTTATCGTGATGAATTACCACCGCAACCATCAGAATACGCAACGGCGTTATTAAGTCGTTTAGTGGGTCGTGAAGATCTTGAATTGATTTTTGAACCGGGTCGTGCAATTGCAGCAAATGCCGGTATCTTGGTCACTAAAGTTGAATTCTTGAAGCACACAGAGCATAAAAACTTTGCCATTATTGATGCGGCAATGAATGACTTGATGCGTCCTGCATTATATCAAGCGTGGCAAGATATCGTGCCAGTGGCACCTCGTGAAGGTGAAGCGCAAAGCTATGATTTAGTTGGGCCTATTTGCGAAACCGGTGACTTCTTAGGTAAAGATCGTGATCTAGTTCTCGAAGCTGATGACTTGCTTGCAGTTCGTTCATCTGGAGCCTATGGTTTTGTTATGTCATCAAACTATAATACGCGCACTCGCGCAGCAGAAATAATGGTCGATGGGGACCAAGTTCATCTTGTTCGTAAACGAGAAGAGTTAAGTTCTTTATGGGAACTAGAATCCATCTTACCAAACTAACTTAAATTAAAGAGCAAGCAGCTTAACGTTACTTGCTCTTTTGGTATTCAACCTAAAATATAAAAAAGAAGAACAACTATGCACTTTCATTTTTCTAAAATGCACGGGCTTGGCAATGACTTTATGGTGGTTGACTGCTTAACTCAAAATATTTTCTTTTCACCAGATTTAATTCGTCGCCTAGCGGATCGTAATCGTGGTATTGGTTTTGATCAGCTATTGGTGGTTGAAGCTCCCTATGATCCTGAAACTGATTTTCACTACCGTATTTTTAACTCTGATGGCACAGAAGTAGAGCAATGTGGTAATGGCGCTCGCTGTTTTGCACGTTTCGTCAGAATGAAAGGCCTAACCAATAAAATCAGTATTTCGGTTAGTACTAAAAAAGGCAAAATGACGTTAAAAGTGGAAGATGATGATCAAATTACAGTGAACATGGGTGAACCTGTATTTGAACCAAATAAAATTCCATTTAAAGCAACACAAGCTGAGAAAACGTATTTACTACGTGCCGATGATAAAACACTGTTTTGTGGTGTCGTTAGTATGGGCAACCCACATTGTGTCACTGTCGTGGATGATGTTGATAATTATGACGTTGATAAATACGGCCCGTTAGTGGAAGGTCATGAGCGTTTTCCTGAGCGTGTGAATGCTGGCTTTATGGAAATCGTGTCACCAAATGAAGTGAAATTACGTGTTTATGAACGCGGCGCTGGTGAAACTCAAGCGTGTGGAAGTGGCGCGTGTGGTGCGGTTGCTGTCGGTATCATGCAAGAACTATTAGGGGAAGACGTTAAGGTATCTTTACCTGGTGGTTATTTACAAATTTCATGGAAAGGCCCAGGTTACCCATTGTTTATGACCGGTCCCGCAACACATGTTTATGATGGTCAATTATCTATATGAATGGCGTAACACCAATCGAGCCGCAATCCACTCAGCTAACTGAAGATATTGTGGCTCAATTTTTGATGGACCATCCTGATTTTTTTCAGCAGCATCCAGAATTACTTGGACGAATAAAAGTAGACACGCCTGAACGAGGCGTGGTTTCTTTGGTTGAAGTGCAAGTCAGTAAATTACGTGAGCGCATTGGTGATTTAGAAGAAGAAATTACTCAGCTCATGTCGCTTGCAGCAAAGAATGATCGTTTATTTCATGATTTTTCAAATGTACAAAAACAACTGTTGGCTTGCGAGGGGTTTTCTCAAGCGGCAAAAATCATTGAACAAAAAGCACTGTCTCTTAATTTAACTGCGCACATTAAAATTATTGATCACTCTCACCCTAAATATAATATTAATAAAATCGCACTCGATAATTTCACCAAAAAGTTTTTGAATGGGCATTCCGCCTATTTAGGACGCTTGCGTCAAGCTGAGCGTGATAACTTATTGGCCTATGATGGGCTAAACCAATCAAGTACCCAATTGGGTTCATTTGCTATTCTTCCATTAGGGCAATCTAAGCCTGTTGGGATCATGGCATTTGCTAGTCGTGATGGCGGGCACTTTGAACCGAATATGGATACGCTATTTTTAGAACAGCTGGTTAGTGTGTTCCATTATTTATTAATGCAATGGTCGAAAACTTCTCATGAGTGATGCACTTCCACTTCAATATTCAAAACACCTTGATGCTTTTTATGAATTCTTACGTAATGAAAAAGGCTTAAGTATTTATACTCAGCGTAGCTATAAGCGCCAACTCACTACCATCGCAGAGCAATTAGTCGAACTTGGTGTGGAGTCTTGGCAAGATGTTGATGCGGGCTGGGTTCGCCAAATTACCAGTAAAGGGATGCGCTCAGGGTTAAAAGCGAGCAGTCTATCGACTCGATTATCTTCATTACGCAGTTTTTTTGATTTTCTTGTATTCCGTAACGTATTAACGGCAAATCCTGCTAAAGGGGTATCTGCGCCTCGTAAATCTCGTCCATTACCGAAAAATATTGATGTGGATGAAATGGGGCAATTACTAGAAGTAAATGGAGATGACCCATTATCAATTCGAGACCGAGCGATGATGGAGTTGATGTATGGTGCAGGTTTACGTTTGGCTGAACTCGTCGGGATTGACGTTCGTGATATTCAATTACGTCAAGGCGAACTGCGCGTCATCGGTAAAGGGGATAAAGAGCGTAAAGTTCCGTTTTCTGGTCAGGCGAAAGAGTGGTTAGGTCATTGGCTACAAGTACGAAACCAATTGGCAAAACCGGAAGAAAAAGGGTTATTTGTCTCTAAATTGGGCGTTCGTATTTCGCATCGAAATGTGCAAAAACGAATGGCGGAATGGGGAATGAAGCAAGGGGTAAATAGTCATATTAGCCCGCATAAATTGCGTCACTCTTTTGCTACACACATGCTTGAATCGAGTGGTAATTTACGTGCAGTACAAGAGTTACTGGGCCATCAAAATATTTCTACGACTCAAATATACACCCATTTAGATTTTCAACATCTTGCTCAAGCGTATGACAAAGCCCACCCAAGGGCGAAGAAAAAATAACAAAGTGACCGGATGAAAATAGAAAAAGCCAGATGAGTATAACTACGCATCTGGCTTTTTTATGTTCGCTACTTTTTTATATTAACTGTTTGTTTTTAAACAGTAGTTAACCATTTGGCCTATGATGGGCCAATCAGTCAATAAGCTTATTTTAGCAGTAAGTTTTCTAAGTAATGAGCAACGGCTTCGTCGGCAGATGAGCCGATAACTTCATTATTTGGCAGGGCTTTTTTTACTTTCTCATGCGATGTGCCCATCACGATCCCTTTACCTGCCATGCTTAACATTTCATAATCATTCATGCCATCACCAAACGCGATGCAGTTTTCTAATGTCTTACCTAATAATTTAGCAACCGCTTCTAACGCTGCGCCTTTAGATACTTCTGAGGCCATCACTTCTAAACACCAAGGTGTAGAGAATGCCACCATGAGTTGGTCACCAAACTGTGCTTTTAATTGGTCTTCATATTGAACTAAATATTCATGTTCAGGCATGGTGATGAATATTTTCGCCATGTTTTCTACTGGCGGATTATTCACATCAAATAAAGTGTAAGTGAACCCATTATCATGAAATTCTTTTAGCTTCTCATCTTCTTGGTTCAAGAACCATTTGTCGTCTGAGTACATATGAATAGACAGCTTTTCATCATGCTTTAACAGGTCGATAACTTGAGGAATTAAGGCTTCAGGAACATTCTTGCTATAAATAAGATTGTCATCAATATCATGAACACGAGCACCATTAGAGGTGATCATGTAAGCAGGGATACCCACATCATTGCGAATATTGCCCACATCAATGTGGTGGCGACCAGTCGCAAAAATAAAGGTTAATTCTTGTTGGTGCAGTTTATTAAGTGTTTTTTTAGTGAAATCAGCAATTTTGTGTTCTGGAGTAAGCAGTGTGCCGTCAAGATCAGATGCAACAATAGTAATCATAAAGCCTCAGAGGAAAAGAAAAGAATAGACTCGAAGTCAACTGAGGTCAGTTTACGTGACTTTATAAGGAAAAAAGAGGGTAAAGATAATAATATTGACCTTCCTCTTTTTTCTTTAGTGGATCGTCACGTTTTTAATTATTTATTATGTTGAGAAAAGAAAGCTAAGATCTCGGTCAGGGCTTGATTTCGACACACGTCGGATTCAAATAGAAGTTCATGCTTTGCCTCTTTAATAGTGATGAGTTGGCAATTGGCTGCTTTTTTTTGAAAGGCGATGTGCGCATTATTATCGACAATACGATCATTTTCTCCCTGCAATAACAAGGTTGGGATAACACAAGATGCTGCTTGTTTAATGCATCGCTTTGAGCCTTTTAAGCTTTGGTTTACCCAATGATTACTTGGGCCACCAATTTGAAGTTCAGGTTTTGAGTCGTATAATTCTCTAAACCACTGGTAACGAACTTCACTGTGAGTCAGCGTGTTATTTAGAAAAGGTTTTGCATGATAAGGTTCTTGGCCCAATGCATAGGACGGTTGTGAAGCCCAGCGGCTCAAATAATGGCTAATTGGACCCGCTATTGGTTTTAACCAAGGTTGTATATGAATACCGTGCATTGGTGCGCTTAATGCGAGTGCTGAATATGGATGTGGATGAGTTTCAACATATTGGGTTGCAATAGCTCCCCCCATAGAGTGGGCGAGTAAATAGCAATCTTGATAATGCTCGGGAGTAATTAAGTGCTGAGTTATGTTATTTAGATCGAGAACATAATCATTAAAATCTTCGATATGGCCGATGTCACTATTTGCTGTTAATCGCTCGGATAAACCTTGCCCACGGTGATCAAAAGAATAAATATCATACCCTTGGCAAAACAGGTCATAAAATAATTCTTGGTATTTATGAACGCTTTCAATACGTCCATTTACCACCATAATAGCTTTGGTGTTTGTAGGGCTAGTAAAGCTAATCCAATGAAGAGAGGTCTCTTTTTCTCCTTGAAAGAATCCGTATTGACGTTTTTCCCAAAAAGGGGTGATGTTGTTTTTTATTGCTTCAAGGTAGTTTGCTTCTTGGGTAAAGATGACTTTTTTCATTAGGCTCACAGCATGATTATTAATACGGGTTCCATATTATTATAATAACAATAATGAAATGTGTATCATATTTTGGTAAGTTCTTGCACAGTTCTTAAGCAAGCGCATTTTTTTACTCATTTGATTAGACTACTATGCTTTTTTAGTAGGTCGGCATTGATTTTAATTACTCAAGATTTGGAGTGATTCGCCGATATGATTGTTTATCATACCTATATATTTTCACAGGATACCGTTTTCCAGTTATGTATGCATACGTTGCCCGACAACCGATACTTAATCGAAAAAAACAAACGATAGGGTATGAGTTACTTTTTCGTGATGGTGAGACTAATGCGTTTCCTGAGATGGAAGCAAATCAGGCCACGTGTCGATTATTAGTTGAAAACTTTATGTCGGCGGGAACTAACCCTGCATTAGAGTCTCCTCGTAGTTTTATAAATTTTCCTCAAGAATCTTTACTTTCTCTTATTCCAACGGCTTTCCCTAAGCGAAAGATAGTGGTCGAAGTATTAGAAACCTGTATTCCTAATGATGAGCTTTTTAGTGCAATTAAACATCTTCATCGAATGGGCTACATTATTGCTTTAGATGATTTTAGTTTGGATCCTGAGTGGGACCGATTTTTACCGTATTCACACATTGTTAAATTAGACATTATGCAATTAGGCATTGATGTTGCGTGTGATTATGTCAAAAAGAAAAAGAAAGAGGGCTGCAAGCGCCATTATTTAGCTGAGCGCGTAGAAACTTACAACGAGTTTGAGCAAGCATTTGACGCGGGTTTTCATTTTTATCAAGGTTACTTTTTTAGTAAGCCACAAATTATTAAAAATCGAGTCGTGAAACCTGAAGAAGTATTAACGATGCAGTTATTTCAGGAAGTGTGCCGTGAAGAGGTAAATTTCGCTCGGATTGAGCAATTAATTGCCCAAGACGTATCCTTGTCTTATCAGCTTCTTAAGTTTGTAAATACAACCTCTGTTCGACTTGAAAAACCAATATCTTCATTCAAACAAGCGTTAGTTTATTTAGGCGAAGAACAAATTAAACTGTTTGTCACTTTAGTTGCCACTGCACATGCCGCAATTAATAAACCAAAAGAGCTTTATAAGCAGTCTTTAATAAAAGGACGCTTTTGTGAATTAATGATTTGCCGTTGTCAAAATGGAACGCCAGGACAACAAGCTTTTATTGTGGGTTTATTTTCCCTACTTGATGCTCTGCTTGATCGTAAATTAGATGATGTTTTAGAGCAGTTGTCATTAACGGACGAAATTGAACAAGCGATCCTACTTCGTGTGGGTTTACTTGGGTCAATGTTAGAGTTATATGAAAGCATTAAGTCTGGTGACTGGGATCTTATTGATAAAAACAGCCGATTACTTGGTTTTTCTCCTAAGACGGTAGAAAAAACATATCAAGAGGCTGAAGCTTGGTATCAAGGCATTTTGATGAAATAGAATGATTATTTCTTATAAAATATAAAAGCCCCATCAACAGCGATCTGTTGATGGGGCTTTTTGTTTGATGTCAGTAATAACTATTACTGACAATAGTTAATGATCTGAACTTCTTTGGAAAACAGTTTTTGTACTAATTGATGGCATTGCTGAGTTATTGAAGTCACGGTTTGCGCTTTTTCTGGATTGACCAAATCGTAATCCCCTTCAATATTGAAATTAAAGGCATCACCAATAATATTTATTGGTGCAATTGAAATTCGCCCTCTATTTGCCGTTATTTTAATCGGATCAACCTGAATAGGGTAGGTTCTTAGTGGTACTTTTGTATTAATGATTTTTTCTTGTTGCGATGGTTCAAGGTGTTCATTATCGGGCATTAACCCTAATTTTAATTGCCATAATTCTTGCGCTGTTTTGGTGGTTGTCATCTCTCTTGGAATAATCGCTAACTCACCATTAAAGCTGTAATTAAAACTGTCTCGATTAGCCGCAAGACCATTCGCATTTAAGTTGAATTCAGCCACACCTTCTAAGGGGATGGTATTTGGGAAGAAAGCGGTGAGGTAACTGATTGGTAAACCATCACCATAAGCTTCTAATTGCCAAGGCTGGCTATCTTGAGTTAAATAAATACTGCCATTTAATCCAACAAGTCCTTCTGCCAAAGGAAAGAGTGCCCGTTCTATTGTCCATAACCCATTTTCAGCGTTCATCTCTATCAATACCTGCTGACTTAATAGGTAATTAAAGCTGGCGTTAGAGGCACTAAAAGACAGTTTTCCATCCCATAATCCCCATTGGTAATAGCGTAATAAATCGAGATCGCGACCTTCAACGTTTACTCCTGAAACTTGGTAGGGATGTCCATTATCAAGTTGAATCAGCTGAATGTTATTAATGTCCAGATCCGCGATGTTAACTTGTTCAAGTCGCTTGATGTATTGTTGAATAGTGGAGACTTCTTTTTCGCTAAGTAGCCATTTTATTTGGCTTAATGTTAGGGACTTTAAGTTTATTTCGGTAGGGGATATTTTACCTTCAAGTTGAACATTACCATCAAAAATATCAAAAGAAAGCGTTGAGATGTTTGCCTCTTTACCATTGAGCATTAGGTTGAAAATAGGTTTCTCAATGAGGTGTTCATTCCATACCAAGCTATCGGCATTAAAAGAAATATTAGCATTACTTTGTTGCCATAAATGATAAGGCAGTAGTACGTTCTCAGCAGACAAACTTAAATTGTTTACTGAGAACTGAGGAAGCTCAATATTAATATCTAAAAGATCAATTCGTTCAAATTGGTAAGTGAAATGTTGTTCACCAAGCCACGCTAATGGCTTACCAATAATGTCGGCATTGTCAGACTCTAAATTAAATTTTCGCAGCGTGAATTGAGGGATCACCCATAATCTATTCTCTTTGAGTTCAGCTTGAGCGGTGATGGTGCTATCACGCCAAGTGAGCGATATGCCATGTAGTGCCGTGTAATCTTCGCTGTAGTAGCCATCGATCAATACATCATCAAGCGCTTCGCCTTGCCAATATAATTGTTGAGTCGAAAATTGGAAGTCGCCTTCAAATGGCAATGTTTTTTCTTTTTCAACAGACCAATTGGTGAGCTGGGCTTGGGCGTCGCGAATAACCAGATCGTCATTGGCAAAATCTAAATTAGAGATGCTTAATTGATCAATCGAAATCCAATCGAGATGCTCCGTCTTTGGTAATCCATTTTGTAAACTTAACCCATCAATTTTGATGCTATCAAACGCCAATTTATGTTGCTGTATAGGGTGCTGAGACAACCAAAAATCGACATGTTGTATGAGCAATTGATTCTCTGTGTGGATAGTGATTTCTGACAGCGTAAGATGCAAAGGATCTTGAATTGAGTAATTAAGTTTACCAAAAGAGATTGTTTGATCCGATAATTTTTCAACGAGTGGATTTAACAATGGCTGAGCATAAGGGGTATGCAAAAGGGATAAAAATGCGACCACAAGTAGTAGGCAGAAAGTGATAAACCAACCAAGGCTTTTCAGCATGGTATACATTGTTAACTCCAGAAAGAAATAAGAATAGAAAGAGTGGATTAAAAGTGAGGTTCAATCAAGCTATTGTAATGTTTTACTCAAAGGTAATCACTGTTTTGAAAGCCAGACGAGAATCAAAGGAATAAAAAAAGCCCTTCGTTACCGAAGGGCTTGAATTTATCGAGGTATTAACTTGGGTTAGTCAAGTTGAGGGCCTGCTTTAACTAGCGCCTTACCTTCGTCATTATCTGTGTATTGAGCAAAGTTTTTGATGAAGCGTTGTGCAAGATCCTCTGCTTTGCTATCCCACTGTAGAGGGTCAGTATAAGTATCGCGAGGGTCTAGGATTGATTTATCAACACCAGGAAGTGAGGTTGGTACTTCAAAGTTAAACACAGGAATATTTTTCGTTTCAGCGTGATCAATTGAGCCATCTAAAATCGCATCAATGATCGCACGAGTGTCTTGGATAGAGATACGTTTGCCTGTACCGTTCCAACCAGTATTGACGATATACGCTTCTGCGCCAACCGCTTCCATACGTTTTACTAACACTTCTGCATATTGAGTTGGGTGTAGCGTTAAGAACGCCGCGCCAAAGGCTGCAGAGAATGTTGGTGTTGGTTCTGTAATACCACGTTCTGTACCTGCTAATTTTGCCGTAAAGCCTGATAAGAAGTGGTACTTAGTTTGTTCTGGAGTCAGTTTCGCTACAGGAGGTAGGACACCAAATGCATCAGCCGTTAAGAAAATGACTTTATTTGCATGACCTGCTTTTGATACTGGCTTAACGATATTATCTATATGATGAATCGGGTAAGAAACGCGAGTGTTTTCTGTTTTTGAGCCATCATTAAAATCAATCGTGCCATCGTTACGAACGGTGACATTTTCTAGTAGTGCATCACGACGGATTGCATTGTAGATATCAGGTTCTGCTTCTTTAGATAGACGAATTGTTTTTGCGTAACAGCCGCCTTCAAAATTGAAGATACCGTCATCATCCCAACCGTGTTCATCATCGCCAATCAGTTGACGTTTTGGATCGGTTGAAAGGGTTGTTTTACCGGTACCAGATAAACCAAAGAATACAGCGACATCACCTTCTTTACCCACGTTTGCAGAGCAGTGCATAGAAGCAATGCCTTTCAGTGGTAGAAGATAGTTCATCATTGCGAACATGCCTTTTTTCATTTCACCGCCGTACCAAGTACCACCAATGATTTGAACACGTTCAGTTAGGTTGAAGGCAACAAAGTTTTCAGAGTTTAAACCTTGTGCTTCGTAATTAGGGTTTGTCGCTTTCGCGCCGTTCATGACAACAAAATCAGGTTCAAAACTTTCTAATTCTGCTTCTGTTGGGCGAATGAACATATTTTTTACAAAGTGCGCTTGCCATGCCACTTCTGTAATGACACGGACGCATAAACGAGTATCAGGGTTTGCACCACAGTAACCATCAATAACAAATAGACGCTTACCTGAGAGTTGTTCTGTGACTAAGGCTTTTAGATCATCCCAAATAGCAGGAGTGATGGCTTTATTGTCGTTTTTACCTTGATCAGACCACCAAAGTGTATCTTTGGTTGTTTCATCTTTTACGATGTATTTGTCTTTTGGAGAACGACCCGTAAAAATACCAGTATCTACCGAAACTGAGCCAAGCTCAGTCATAACACCACGCTCATAACCTTCTAGGTCAGGGCGAGTCTCTTCTTCAAACAACTGGTCATAGCTTGGGTTACGGAGAATATCGGTAACGCCAGTTAGGCCATATTGAGTAAGATCAAGTTGTGCAGCCTTGTTGTGTTCCATTACAGTCATAGGTGCTCCTTAAAGGAATTTTGTAGGGATTTTTAATATTTTAATTATTTTTTAATATTGTTTACTGCTACCCATGCTACCAACGCGGTAAATTAAAACAGGGAGTCATATCATGAAATAACCACAAAATAGTACAGGTTATTTAATCACCATCACAAAACAGAAACATGTCTATTCTACTCTTAATGAAATCAATTGCGCTAGATGCAATTGATTATTATTTGACCAAAATTAAGTGTGGATAAGTCGATTTAAAATGTGCTTCATATCAAAAAAAGGTATAAAAAAAGCCAACCTAATGGCTGGCTTTAAAACAATATAAAGAACTTATTCTGTATGAAGAATTAATGAACGGTATCATTACCTTTTGTTGCTTCTTCAAAAATATTAGCGACATCGATGCTGTCAAAATTGTAGCTTGTACCACAATAGTCACAGTGCAGAGAAACCTTACCTTCTGTTTTTATAATATCGTCAACTTCAGCACGATCAATCGTTACGATTGCACCCGCGCTGCGTTCACGAGAACAGCCACAGAAAAACTCAACCGTTTGAGGTTCAAACAGTTGTACTTTATCTTGGTTGTATAAACGGTACAGAACGTCTTCCGCTTCTAGGCCAAATAGCTCTTCGTTTTTGATCGTATCAGTCAGTTGTTCTAAGTGCTCGAAGTCATCTGCTGAACCGGTGCCATCTGGCATAATTTGTAGAAGCATACCAGCAGCATGAGGTTTGCCTTCAAATTCACCCAGACGTAACCATAAGCGAGTTTTTAATTGTTCAGAACGCTCAAAGTAACCTTCAAAACACGCGGCTAAATCTTTACCGTCAAGTGCAACAACACCTTGGTAACGTTCACCGTCTTTTGGCGCGATAGTAATAACTAGGTAACCTTTACCCATTAATTGGTGCAGTGTGGCATCATCAGCAATTTCGCCATCAAAGCGAGCAACACCACGAACTTTTTGATCATTATCGCCATTAATGACAACAAGAGAAACAGGACCGTCACCTTGAAGTTGAAGCGTAATTGAGCCTTCAAATTTTAATGTTGCAGTTAATAGTGTGGTTGCAACTAATAGCTCACCCAAAAGGTTTTGTACTGCTTTTGGGTATTCCTTGCTAGAAATAATTTGTTGGTAAGCATCGTCTAATTGAACCAGTTCACCACGAACAGATAAATCTTCAAATAGGTAGCGATGCAATGTGTTATTTGCCATGAAATACTCCAGCAATTGTATTAGAGGGTTGTTGTCGCTCTAGTATAGCGACAACAGCCAATATAAATAAGGGGTGAAACAGAAAGAGCGGATTTATTGCTGCTTAAACTTCATTATGTCACGTCGTTGTTTCTTATCTGGACGTTTATCAGGGTGTGGGCTGCCAAGTGAATTGAGTTTGCGTAATTTCGCATTTTCTTCACGTTGTTTGATACTGTTTGATGTTTCTTTGTAAAGCGTTTGTGCAACAGGAGCGCCACGGCGTTGATCTGAAAGGATCTCGATGATCACGACAATTTCTTCGTTATTGCCCTGGCGAAGTTTAACTTCAGCACCAAGATCAATTAATTTGCTTGGTTTGGTTCGTTGTCCATTATAATGAACTTTCCCGCCATCAACCATATTACGAGCAATAGAACGAGTCTTGTAAAAACGAGCCGCCCAAAGCCATTTATCGAGTCTGATACCATCGCTAGTATTGGATTTTGAACTCATTATGGGTACCTAATGTCTTATCTCTGCTTATTAAGATGGAGTCAGGATTTTTTTTTTCAATCTTTTGGGGGGAATTAATCAAAATTGATAAGCAAGTAGAGTCATTAATGAGAAATAATGCTCTAATACACGGTTATCTTCATCAATTACGTGATGTGTATTCTAGTAATTTAAGAAATTAGAATCATTTGCGGAAATTATGACTGGTTATTTTATAATTCATAAATACATCAAATGTTTAATTGCTCTGTGAGACAGAAAAGGAAGAACAGTACCTAATGATAGCTAATATGAAAATCGAAAAAATTTCTCAATATTGGTCAATATATCAGTCTGCAATATCGAAAGGGGTAACCGTTGTTTTGGTGGCTTGTCTCGCGTGGATTTGTGGCTCTCTTTTTTGGTCGATGCTGGCTCCACAAACCTCTGTTTCTCAATGGTCACCAAAAACCGTCGCTATCAATGCCTCATCAAAGAAAAATAATGATGATTCTTTATCTGGTTTATTAAATGGTCAAGTGTTTGGGCAGTTTAATGCTGAAAAAACCATAGAGCAGCCGAAGGCTGTTGAAGTAAAAGATGCACCTAAAACCAAGCTTAATCTGACATTATCAGGTGTGGTCGCGAGTTCTAATCCTAAATTGAGCTTAGCGGTGATCGGAAATCGAGGAAAACAGAACACTTATGGTATTGATGAAACCATTGATGGCACAAGAGCAACAGTGAAAGCCATTAGCGTAGATCGCATTATTATTGCAAATAATGGCCGTGATGAAACGTTAATGCTGGAAGGAATTGAATACACAAAAATTTCAATAGAACCAAATCGTACAGGCAGCTCAGGTACGGTATTAGGGAATAATCGTCAACATTCAGATCAAAATGAGTTAGATACTATTCGTCAAGAAATGGCGAAGAATCCGCAATCTGTTTTGAAGTACATTCGTCTTTCTCAAGTCAGTAATGATGGAAAAATAGAAGGTTATCGAGTGAACCCAGGTAAAGACCGAAAGTTATTTGATTCGGTAGGTTTGAAGCCTGGTGATATTGCAAAAAATTTAAATGGGATTGATTTAACGGATCCTGCTGCAATGGGCACATTGTGGAAAAATATGTCAGAAATGACAGAGCTTAATTTAACCGTTCAACGTGACGGACAACTACATGACATTTTTATCGGTTTATAGCTGGTAGATGAAAAAATGAGTAAGGGTGTACTGTGAAAAAGTGGATGGGCAAGGGAGCCTTATTACTTGCGGGTAGCATGATGTGGACATCGGCTATCGCAAATGACTTTAGTGCCAGCTTTAAAGGCACGGATATTCAAGAGTTCATTAACATTGTTGGTCGAAATTTGGAAAAGACCATTATTGTTGATCCGTCAGTTCGAGGAAAAGTAGATGTCCGTAGTTATGATCTTTTAAATGAAGAGCAATATTACCAATTCTTTTTAAGCGTACTTGAAGTATATGGTTATGCTGTTGTTGAAATGGACAGCGGCATTTTAAAAGTTATTAAAGATAAAGACGCAAAAACATCGGCAGTACCAGTGTTGGGTGCTAAAGATAAAATTACCGGTGATGCTGTTATTACGCGTGTTATCGCGGTTCGTAATGTGTCGGTTCGTGAACTTTCTCCTCTATTACGTCAGCTAAATGATAATGCGGGTGCGGGTAACGTCGTTCATTATGACCCCGCGAATATTATTATGATCACCGGTCGTGCTGCGGTAGTGAATCGTCTTGCTGAAATTATTGAGCGTGTAGACCAAGCGGGTGATAAAGAAGTTGAAGTGGTTGATTTAAAAAATGCGTCAGCCGCTGAAATGGTACGTATTGTTGATGCCTTAAATAAAGCGACAGATGCTAAAAACACCCCCGCATTTTTACAGCCTAAATTGGTTGCAGATGAACGTACAAATTCTATTTTGATTTCGGGTGACCCAAAAGTACGTCAACGCCTTAAAAAATTGATAAAACAACTTGATGTTGAAATGGCAACAAAAGGAAATAACCAAGTTGTCTATTTACGCTACGCTAAAGCCGAAGAGTTGGTTGATGTATTAAAAGGGGTTTCTGATAATTTAACCGCAAGCAAGGGAGGCTCTCAAAAAGGAAGTTCAAGTAACCGTAGTGATGTGATGATCTCAGCTCACGCTGATACCAATGCGTTAGTGATCACTGCGCCGCCAGATGTTATGCGTGCAATCAAAGATGTCATTGCTCAGTTAGATATTCGTCGTGCACAAGTCTTAATTGAAGCGTTAATTGTTGAGCTGTCGGAAGGAGATGGCGTAAACCTTGGCGTACAATGGGGTAACCTCGAAACGGGTGCCATGATCCAATACAGCAATACTGGCGCATCGATTGGTGCCACCATGGTTGGTTTGGAAGAAGCTAAAGATACAACCACTACGACCGCTGTTTATGATGAGAATAATAATTTTTTACGTAATGAAACGACAACAGAAAATGGAGACTATACCGCGTTAGCTTCTGCGCTTGGTGGCGTTCAAGGTGCGGCGGTTAGTGTCATGATGGGGGATTGGGCTGCATTGGTAACCGCAGTGTCTACTGATTCAAATTCCAATATTCTATCGTCACCAAGTATCACGGTTATGGATAATGGCGAAGCGTCATTCATCGTTGGTGAAGAAGTGCCGGTATTAACCGGATCAACCTCTGGCTCAAATAATGAAAACCCATTCCAAACGGTTGATCGTAAAGAAGTGGGTATCAAACTTAAAGTGGTACCACAAATTAACGAAGGTAACTCGGTTCGTTTAGATATCGAACAAGAAGTCTCTAACGTATTGGGTGCCAATGGCGCGGTGGATGTGCGTTTTGCTAAGCGTCAGCTAAATACATCAGTCATGGTTGAAGATGGCAAGATGCTAGTTCTGGGTGGTTTGATTGATGAACGTGCAATGGAAAGTGAATCGAAAGTCCCTTTCCTAGGCGACATTCCAATTTTAGGGTATTTATTTAAGTCAACCAGTACTCAGGTTGAGAAGAAAAACCTAATGGTATTTATCAAGCCAACCATTATTCGTGATGGCATGACGGCGGATGGTATTACCCAGCGTAAATATAATTACATTCGTGCAGAGCAACTGTATAACGCAGAGAAAGGACTGAAATTAATGGATGATGCCAATATACCGGTGCTTCCTAAGTTTGGGGCTGATGTGCAGCATCCAGCAGAGATCCAAGCTTTCTTTGATCTGCTTGATGATGAGAAGAAGGATAAATAATGGCAGATATGCTATTTCCTAACTCTACAGCCGTTTTACGCTTGCCTTTTTCGTTTGCAAAAAGGCATTCGGTTGTTATTGAGGCCAGCTCTGAAGGGTGGGTACTGTATTATGCAATCACACCATCGCCGATTGTTTTGTGTGAAATTCGCCGAGTATGTAAGGCTAGCTTTTCATTAATACAATTAACTAAAGATGAGTTTGATACCAAAGTCACTCAAGTGTACCAACGTAATTCATCAGAAGCGCAGCAATTGATGGAAGACATAGGGGCTGATAATGATGATTTCTTCTCATTAGCAGAAGAGTTACCAGATAATGATGATTTATTAGAATCAGAAGATGATGCTCCCATCATTAAATTGATCAACGCCATGTTAGGTGAAGCGATCAAAGAAGGTGCGTCGGATATCCATATTGAAACGTTTGAAAAAATATTGTCGATCCGTTTCCGTGTTGATGGCGTGTTACGTGATGTATTAAGCCCTAGTCGTAAACTTGCGCCGTTATTGGTCTCGCGTGTAAAAGTCATGTCTAAATTAGATATTGCGGAAAAGCGTGTGCCACAAGATGGTCGTATTTCGTTACGCATTGGTGGTCGAGCGGTTGATGTTCGTGTTTCTACTATGCCGTCTTCTCATGGGGAACGTGTGGTAATGCGTTTGCTCGATAAGAACGCAACACGTCTAGACTTAAACAGTTTAGGGATGGAAGCGCAAAACCACCAAAACTTCCAACATATCATCAAACGTCCTCATGGCATTATTTTGGTGACGGGTCCAACAGGTTCTGGTAAATCAACCACCTTATATGCAGGGTTAGGTGAATTAGACAGTACTCAATCTAATATATTAACGGTTGAAGACCCAATCGAATTTGATATTGATGGCATTGGACAAACTCAAGTAAACCCAAAAGTAGACATGACGTTTGCTCGTGGGTTGCGTGCCATTCTTCGTCAAGATCCTGATGTGGTGATGATTGGTGAAATTCGAGATTTAGAAACCGCAGAAATTGCTGTTCAAGCGTCATTAACGGGTCACCTTGTTATGTCGACTCTTCACACCAATACCGCTGTTGGTGCGATTACACGTCTTCGAGATATGGGAATAGAACCTTTCTTAATTTCCTCTTCTTTATTGGGTGTTCTTGCCCAGCGTTTAGTTCGTACTCTATGTAAGGAATGCAAAAGCCCTTACCAAGCCGATGAGCAGCAAAAGAAACTGTTTTCTTTATTGCCATCGGACGACTTAGTGCTATATAAACCGGCGGGTTGTGAGCATTGTAATGGTAAAGGTTATCGTGGCCGTACTGGTATTCATGAATTACTGGTTGTGAATGAGAAGGTACAAGAACTGATTCACAAAGAAGCCGGTGAACAAGAAATTGAAAAAGAAGTGCGTAAAAATACACGTGGTATTCAGCAGGATGGTTTATTAAAAGTTCAACAAGGTATTACGACGCTAGAAGAGGTGATGCGAGTCACTCGGGAAGGGTAAATGGCAGCATTTGAATACAAAGCCCTCGAAAAAAATGGCAAACAGAAAAAAGGCGTAATGGAAGGTGATAATGGTCGCCAAGTTCGTCAACGCCTAAAAGAGCAAGGGCTTATTCCTGTTGAAGTGATTGAAACTAAATCGAAGCAGCAGAAAAGTTCCTCTCAAGGTTTAAGTTTTAAACGGGGTATTAGTGTCAATGATTTGTCATTAATTACTCGTCAATTGGCCACTTTAGTTCAAGCGGGTATGCCCCTAGAGGAGTGTTTAAAAGCCGTTGCAGAACAAGGTGAAAAAGCACACATTCGTAGCATGATGATGGGCGTTCGATCCAAAGTGATAGAAGGTTATCCATTGGCTGAAAGCTTTGGTGAATATCCTCATGTGTTTGATGATCTATTCTGTTCTATGGTTGCTGCAGGTGAAAAGTCAGGTCATTTGGATACGGTATTAAATCGGTTAGCTGATTATGCTGAGAATCGCCAAAAGATGCGCAGCAAATTACAACAAGCGATGATTTACCCGATCATGCTGACGTTAATAGCGATAGCGGTTATCTCCTTTTTACTTGCTACTGTCGTTCCTAAAATTGTCGATCAGTTTGTGCAAATGGGACAAGGGTTACCAACCGTAACGGAAATATTATTAGCCGCCAGTAATTTTGTTGTTCATTGGGGACTTTTGGTTGTCGTTGCTGTTGTGGTGGTGATTGTTGGTGTGAAGTGGTTACTCACTAAGCCTCATCTACGCTTGGCGTGGGATAAGAAGATTTTACGACTTCCTGTTATTGGTAAGGTGGTTCGTGGTTTAAATACCTCTCGTTTTGCTCGAACCTTATCCATCTGTACTTCAAGTGCGATTCCATTACTGGATGGGATGAAAGTAGCCGCAGACGTAATGAGTAATAAGTATTTTAAGCAACAAGTGTTAGAGGCGGCGGATAATGTTCGTGAAGGGGCGAGTTTACGAATTTCGCTTGAGCAAACAAAACTGTTTCCACCAATGATGCTGCATATGATTGCCAGTGGTGAACAAAGTGGTGAGTTAGAGCAAATGCTAACGCGCTCGGCTGATAATCAAGATCGTGATTTTGAATCATTAGTGAATATGGCATTAGGTATTTTTGAACCATTACTTATTGTTTTCATGGCAGGGATTGTACTCTTCATTGTTGTTGCGACCTTGATGCCAATTATCGAATTAAACAATTTGGTTGGGTAGCATTCACTGCTATCTATTTTTCCTTTTATTTATATATGAATTTTTAACGTTAGGAGTTATTCCATGCAAGTCAATTCAGCTCAACGTAAACAAGGCGGCTTTACTCTTTTAGAAGTCATGGTTGTTATCGTTATTCTTGGTGTGTTAGCGAGCTTAGTTGTTCCAAACTTACTGGGTAACAAAGAGAAGGCCGATCAACAAAAAGCGATCACCGATATTGTGGCACTAGAAAACTCATTAGATATGTACAAGCTAGATAACAGCGTGTACCCATCAACAGATCAAGGGTTAGAAGCGTTAGTATCTAAGCCATCAGCAACGCCCGAGCCTCGTAATTACCGTGCAGACGGTTATATTCGTCGTCTACCTAATGATCCGTGGGGCAATGAATATCAATACTTAAGCCCTGGCGACAATGGCACGATTGATATCTTCTCTTTAGGTGCAGATGGTCAAGAAGGCGGTGAAGGTGCGAATGCTGATATTGGTAACTGGAACATGCAAGACTTTCAATAAGTCACAAGCTTAATTTAGATAAGAGCAACGATGAAAATAAAACGTGAGGTTGGGTTTACCCTAATCGAAATTATGTTGGTACTGGTGCTGCTGTCGGTGAGTTCGATGGCGGTTATCATGAGTTTGCCTGAAAGTAGCGACGATCAACTTGAAGAGCAGGCCTCACGTTTTTATCAATTAGTGCAACTTCTTAATGAAGACGCTTTACTCAACGGGATGGATTACGGCATCTACTTTAATCAAGAGCGACAAGAATATCGCTTTATGACATTAACAGTAGATGGCTGGCAGCCTCTTGAGAAAAGCCGCTTTTTTACCGAAGTAAAAATGGAAGAGGACATCGCTTTTGAGATGGAACTTGGTGGTTCTGCATGGGCCGATGATGACCGTTTATTTGAACCAGGATCTTTGTTTGATGAGGAAATGTTCGCTGACGTTGAAGAAAAGAAAAAACCTAAGCCTCCTCAAGTGATGGTGTTATCTAGTGGGGAAGTCACCCCAGTGATCGTTCGTTTTCTACCAGCGAATGAGCGCGGTAATCTAAAGAATAAAACGTGGGAGATTAACGTCGATGAATCTGGTTTGATTGCATTAATAAAACCAGGAGAAAGCGTTGATGACTAATTGCTCATCAAGTTATCGAACCGTAAATAAGGGCATGACTTTGCTTGAGGTTTTGGTTGCGTTGGCTATTTTTGCTACCGCAGCATTGAGTGTACTTCGCTCTGTGACTCAGCACATTAATACGTTAAGTTATTTAGAAGAAAAAACATTCGCTTCTATGGTGGTTGATAACCAAATGGCACTAATGATGTTAGATAAACCGCCGACCTCAATTAAAAAAGGGGAAACAGAATTGGCAGGACGAACATGGTATTGGACGATTGCACCAGTAAAAACAACGTCCGATATTTTAAAGTCGGTTGATGTCTCTGTCGCAACAACCAAAGATCAAAAATCATCATTATTAACGGTAAGAACCTATGTTGCGCCGTAATTCAACTCGTAAAAAGTCGCGCGGTTTTACTCTTATAGAAGTGATGGTGGCTATCTCAGTATTTGCTACCTTAAGCTTTTCAGCCTATCAAGTGGTAAATCAAGTTCAGCGTAGTAATGAACAGTCATTAGAAAAAAGTAACCGTATTAAATCCTTACAACGCAGTTTGGTTTTTTTAGATAATGATTTTCGGCAAATGGTTGCTCGCCAATTCAGAATCAACGGAGAAAAGGCTGACGAGAAACTTCTTTTAGCGGGTGAATATTTATTGGATTCTGAATCTCAAGGTATTTTATTTGTTCGTTTAGGATGGAAAAATCCACAGCAAGCTTTCCCACGTGGTGAAATTACTAAAGTGGGTTATCGAGTGGTTGAAAATAAACTTGAACGATTATGGTGGCGCTACCCTGATACTCCTGTAGGCCAGAAGCCAGTAGTAACGCCATTAATTGATGGTATTGATGAGCTGAAATTTGAATTTTATGATGGTAAAAAATGGCAGAAGAACTGGGAAATAAAAGATCAACTCCCTCAAGCTACAAAGGTAATGGTTACGTTTAAAGATTATGGAGACGTCGAACGCATTTATCTTACTTCTGGTTATAAATTGGATCAAAGTGGTCAGAGTGATGATGACTCTAAGAGTGGTGGGTAATGACAATACGCACTAAAACGCAGAGAAAACAGAAAGGCGTCGCATTAATTGTCGTCTTATTGTTGTTGGCTATTATGGCAACCATTGCGGCTCAAATGTCAGAGCGTTTATTTATTCAGTTTCACCGCGCTGAAAACCAAATAAATCATCAACAAGCCTATTGGTACTCTATTGGTGTTGAAGCGTTAGCCAAAGCAGGAATAGAAGAAGCATACAAAGATGGCGACACCATTAATCTGAGTCAAATGTGGGCAACAGAAGAAACCACTTACCCACTTGATTATGGTGAAGCGTTAGGTAGCGTTAGAGATAAGCAAGCTTGTTTTAATTTAAATGCACTAAGTAATATAGAACCACAAACCGATCCTTCTCAGCGTCCATTTTTGGTCAAGGTTTGGATTAATTTATTAGAGTCTGTTGACGTTGAGAATTATTTAGCTGAAGTGATTGCCGATTCTAGTTGGGAGTTCATGGATGAAGATGATGTTGTTCGTTCCGCTACAGGGGTTGAAGACAGTACTTATCAATCGTTTAAGCCTGCGTATTTAGCGCCAAACGGCTGGATTGCCGATGTCAGTGAATTACGAGCCATTAATGGTGTGACAGCAGACGTGTTTATGGCGGTGTCTCCTTTTGTATGTGCAATACCAAGTGCGAATTGGTATTTGAATGTAAATACGATACAACCAGAACAGGCAAAAATATTAGTGGCGTTATTCTCCCCAAATTTAAGTGATAGTGATGCACAAGAAGTATTAGAAAATCGACCTTTTGATGGTTGGGACAGTGTGGATGACTTTTTAGCA
Organism: Aliivibrio sp. 1S128; assembly: GCF_001691065.1. Classification (NCBI taxonomy): domain Bacteria; kingdom Pseudomonadati; phylum Pseudomonadota; class Gammaproteobacteria; order Vibrionales; family Vibrionaceae; genus Aliivibrio; species Aliivibrio sp. 1S128. The sequence goes on from NZ_MAJV01000047.1 coordinate 63,229, forward strand.
GAATCAGAAATCAGTCAAGTGGATGAAAAAATAAAGCAAGAAGCAAAGGTTTACTTATCAGTAGATAGTCAATTTTTTGAGTTAGATGCTCAAGTATTAGTAGAAGATTCGCGCGTACGTGTGCGTTCTTTATTGCATAGCAGTGATAAAAAAGTGGTGAACGTTATCCGTCGCCAATATGGAGGAATGAATGAGCGAACATCTGATAATAAGGCTGAATAGTCAGTCGTCAGATCCCATTCAATGGATAGTCTGGTCACCAGAAAATAAAGAAGTGATTGCATCAGGGGAGTTAAATTCTTCTGAAACGTTAGAGTCACTAACGCAATACAGTGTTCAACGCAGTGTGTCGGTGTTGCTACCAAGTAGCGACATCTTATTGCGTGAAGTCATTATTCCTGAAGGGGCTGCTCGGCAGTTTCCTTCTATGCTGCCTTTTATAATTGAAGATGATTTAGCACAAGATGTAGATGACCTACACATTGTGATTTTGAAAAAAAACAACAAAACAGCGCAAGTCGCGGTTGTAGAACATCAAAAAATGGAAAGATGGGTCTCTTTGCTGACGGATGCAGGAATTCAGACTAAACGTTTCATTCCCGATGTATTGTCATTACCTTCTCATCAAGATGGCGTCGCTATGGTTGAGCTGAATCAACAATGGTTATTACGCTATGGTGAATATCAAGGTGCTATCGCTGAACCTGAATGGCTATCAATGCTGTTGGATGGTTTGGTTAAACATGCGGTTCAAACTGCTGATGGTATTGTTGTTCAAGAAGAGAAGGAAGAAGAGCAAGAGGAAAGTGATGACGTTGATGATGTGTCATGTTATGCGCTTCATAGTTATTCTCCTTGTTCGCTTGAAATTGAAAACACAAAGCATATTCAAGAGACGCCAGAGTTAGTTATGCAGTTATTAGCGGAAGGTGCGTTAACGTCAAAAGTTAACCTGCTTTGTGCTCGTTATCGTCCTCAATCGTCATGGCGAAAGCATTGGCGAATTTGGCAAAAAGTAATTTTGGCTTTTGGTTTGGTTATGGTGGCCTTTGTTGCACAACATATTTCGGAAGTTCAAAAACTGGAACAACACAGCTTAGCATTACGAGCAGAAAGCGAACGTATTTTCAGAGATGTATTTCCAGGTAAACGTAAAATTCCAACCGTGAGTTATTTGAAATCTCAAATGAAAAATGAAGAATCACGCTTACAAGGTGGTTCTGGTGGGGATGACTTATTAGCGTGGATGTCTGAGTTGACGCCATATTTAATAAAAGTACCCCAAGTGAAGTTGCAGAGTTTAAAATTTGATGGAAAACGTGATGAATTACGCCTACAAGCCAGCGCATCAGATTTTCCATATTTTGAGCAATTAACGTCAGAGTTAAATACCAAGTTTGATGTCGAGCAAGGTCAATTAAATAAAAATCAAGGCCAAGTGTTTGGTGCGATTATTATTAGGAGAAAATAATGAAAGCCTTAATGACCTGGTGGCAAAGTATCTCACCACGTGAACGAGTTTTGGTTGGTGGGGGCAGCATAGCGTTAGTGATTGCTGCATTATATTGGGGTGGAATTAAGCCGTTAAATGATCGCGCTGAAATTGCTCAAAACCGAATTAATAGCGAGCGAAGCTTATTAACGTGGGTACAAAAGAAAGCCGATACGATTGTGACATTAAGAGGAGGGGCATCGTCGACTTCTCAGACAGCCATTCGACCAATGAATCAGGTAATACCAAGCAGTACTCGCCAATTTAAGATTGAATTGATCCGTATGCAACCTCGTGGTGAGCAAATGCAAGTATGGGTTAAACCACTTCCGTTTAATACTTTGGTAAATTGGTTAGCGTACTTACGAGACTCTCAAGGCATCAATGTTCAGTTTTTAGATTTAAATAAAACCGATATTGAAGGGGTGGTGGAAGTGAACCGTCTGCAATTAAGTCGAGAGGCATCATGAAATTTAAATTATTGATCGCGACGATATTCTCTACGTTTTTTACGTTTAGTGCTTTATTGCATATCCCTATTCAATGGGTGGTTGAACAAGCCCCAAAAGTTAGGGCGCTAACACTTACTGGGTTATCTGGCACGCCTTGGAAAGGGCAGGTGGATTCTCTTTCTTGGCAAAGAGTAAACTATGGTCAAGTTCAGTGGCAGATTGATCCATTTGCTATTTTAAAAGGACACGCGGTATTTTCTGTGCGCTTTGGGCGCGGTAGTGAATTGGAATTACGTGGCAAAGGTGTTGTTGGCTACAGTGTTTCAATGGGGGCCTACGCCGAAAATATGGTGGTTTCTTTTCCTGTCTCTAATGTGATGAATCGATTACCAATGGCATTGCCTGTGTCTTTACAGGGCCAAGCAGAGGTCAGTGTTAAGTATTTCCAGCAAGGCCAACCATGGTGTAAGCAGGCGAGCGGTGAAGTGGTCTGGTCTGGTGGGAAAATTATTTCGCCACTGGGTAATATTGACCCTAAAACGGCAATAGCAGAGGTAACTTGTGTAGATAACAAAGTCACCTTGATCAGTAAACAAGCATCAGATGATGTAGCAAGTCAGTTTAATGTGGTATTGAATCCTAACCGTTCTTACCAGGTGAATGGATGGTTCAAACCTGAGGCAAACTTCCCTTCTAGTTTAAGAAGTCAGCTTAAATGGCTAGGCAAGCCGGATTCAAAAGGGCAATATAAAGTAACTTATTCAGGACGTCTGTAAGGAAATACAATGGCTAAAAAACAATTGCCGACAATTTTAGATAAACGCGTTGAAGCACAATCAAAGTTGTTTTGTATTGAATCGGTAGATTTACGCTTTTCTAATGGGGTTGAACGAACCTACGAAAGAATGAAACCGAGTGGGCGTCATGCCGTGATGATGGTTCCTGTAACCGAACAAGGTGACCTGTTATTAGTTCGAGAATATGCGGTGGGTACAGAAAGCTACGAGTTAGGTTTTCCTAAGGGATTAATCGACTCTGGTGAAACACCGTCAGAAGCGGCAAATCGAGAGCTTAAAGAAGAAATTGGCTTTGGTGCCGAGACGTTAACTCAATTAAAAGAGTTGGTATTAGCACCGTCGTATTTTTCAAGTAAGATGACGTTATTTGTTGCTCAAGGCTTATATCCAGAGCAACTTGAAGGGGATGAGCCAGAACCGTTAGATATTGTTCGCTGGCCCCTAGCGCAAGCATCAGAGCTACTGCACCATCTTGATTTTTCAGAAGCGAGGTGCATTAGTGCACTGTTACTTGCTCAACAATTTTTAGAAAAGGAGTGATATTGATGAATTCAACGCTTTCCCACCTACTTCCTGAGGTGATCAATATTGCTCGAGCATCTGGGCAGCTTATTCTTGATATTTATGAAAAAGGGAATTTTGAAGAGTTTACTAAAGCAGATAATACACCTGTAACCAGTGCTGATTTGGCTGCTCATAAGTTAATTGTGGAAAAGCTTTCTCAATTAACACCAGACATTCCTATTTTGTCAGAAGAAGATGCTGAAATATCACTAGAACAACGAGCTCAGTGGGAACGTTATTGGTTGGTTGACCCACTCGATGGAACTCAAGAATTTATTGCTCGTAGTGGTGATTTTGCGACAATTATTGCGTTGGTTGAAAATAACCGTCCGGTAATGGGGGTGGTTTATGGTCCTGTTTCTGGTGTGACGTATTACGCTTATGAAGGCAAAGGCGCATGGAAAATTCCAGATATGGATGAAAGCGTTCGTATTAGCACACTTAAGCATGAAGAAGAAAAACAACAAATCGCCATTGCTATCAGCCGTCGCCAAGACATCAATAATATTACGCGTTGCATGAGTCCTGAATGGAATTACGATTTAGTTCCTTTAGGGTCTGCTGCATTAAAAGCGTGTCTTGTTGCAGAAGGGGCTGTCGATTGTTATTTACGTTTAGGCCCTACGGGTGAGTGGGATACTGCGGCAACACAATGCATTGTTCAAGAAGCGGGTGGTCGTATCTTATCAACAGAGCTTGAACCGCTTTCTTATAATGAAAGAGAATCCCTAGAAAATCCAAATTTTATCGTATTAGGTGATGAAAATTTACCGTGGAATAAAATTCTAACGTGTAGATAATTCGATCTAATCTTGATTAATTGATCATTAAGATTGCTATAATTTGAGAACGCTACTCGAAAATTATTCTTTTTCAGAGTACAATCCTTAATCATACTAATTTAGTCGGGTATTACTTGTGTCTTCAATCAATATTACTGAAAGTGCCCAAGAGCATTTTGCAAAACTTCTAGCACAGCAGCCAGAAGGGACAAACATTCGTGTATTCGTGGTTAATCCAGGAACACAAAACGCAGAGTGTGGCGTATCTTATTGCCCACCAGAAGCAATAGAAGCGAATGATACTGAGCTGAAATTTGAAAATTTATCAGCGTATGTTGATGAGTTAAGCTTACCTTTTCTTGAAGATGCTGACATTGATTACGTTACTGATAAAATGGGCTCTCAATTAACGTTGAAAGCACCAAACGCAAAAATGCGTAAAGTAAACGATGACGCACCTTTGTTTGAGCGTGTTGAATACGCAATTCAAACTCAAGTTAACCCACAGCTTGCTGGTCATGGTGGTCATGTTAGCCTGATGGAAATCACAGAAGCTGGCATTGCTATCGTTCAGTTTGGTGGTGGTTGTAATGGTTGTTCAATGGTAGATGTGACTCTAAAAGAAGGCATCGAAAAAGAACTACTTGTTCAATTTGAAGGTGAATTGACAGCAGTTAAAGATTTAACCGAGCATGATCGTGGTGAGCACTCTTACTACTAAGAGTCTAATTAAATCAATGCATTAAAAAGGTGAGCAAGTACTCACCTTTTTTGTGTCTGCGATTTAGTCAATGGTATTTACGCATTTGAGTAAATGTCACGTTCTCCTAACCAGCGTAAAATAATGGCTTTTGAATTACGAGGGTAATTATCGTGTAAGTGACGAGCAATACGTTGCACTTCTGGAATTAAATGTTGGTCTCGAACCAAATCTGCAATTTTAAAATCAGCCAATCCGGTCTGTTTTGTCCCCAGTAATTCACCCGGCCCTCGGATCTCTAAATCTCGTTGAGCAATCACAAAGCCATCATTGCTTTCACGTAAAACACTTAAGCGCTTTTGAGCTGTTTTGGACAGCGGAGAGTGATACAAAAGAACACAATGGCTAGCAACGGTACCTCGCCCCACACGACCACGTAATTGATGCAATTGGGCTAAACCAAGACGCTCAGGGTTTTCTATGATAATTAAACTTGAGTTGGGTACGTCAACACCTACTTCAATAACCGTAGTGGCTACTAACAAATGCAGTTTGCCTTCTTTAAACTCCTGCATGATCTGTTGTTTTTCTTTTGATTTCATTCGGCCATGAACCAAACCAATATTTAGTTCTGGTAGCTGTAGTCGTAAGGCGTCTGCGGTATCTGAGGCGGCTTGGGCTTCAAGAACTTCGGAGTCATCGATTAGAGTGCAAACCCAGTACGCTTGTCGTCCATCATTCACACAGGCGTTTCTTACTTTATTGACGATTTCATCCCGTCTTGTATCAGGTAACGCGATAGTTTGAATTGGTGTTCGACCAGGAGGTAGCTCATCAATCACTGATGTTTCTAGATCAGCATACGCCGTCATGGCTAAGGTTCTTGGAATTGGCGTTGCTGTCATGATTAACTGGTGTGGGTAAGCTCCGTCTTTTTCGCCTTTCTCTCGTAGCTCTAGACGTTGGTCGACCCCAAAGCGGTGTTGTTCATCAATAATCACTAAAGCAAGGTGGTGGAACTCAACGTGTTGTTGAAAAAGTGCGTGAGTACCCACTATCATTTTTGCTTCACCACTGGCAATGCGAACTAATTCTTTCTCTTTTGCTTTGCCTGTTAGTTTTCCAGCTAACCAGCCGACAGGAATACCCATGCTTTCAAACCAATGACTAAAATTGACCGCGTGTTGTTCTGCTAATAATTCGGTTGGTGCCATTAAGGCGACTTGATAACCATGTTCAATTGCTTGTACGGCTGCTAATGCGGCAACTAAGGTTTTACCTGAACCAACATCCCCCTGAACTAAACGCATCATTGGGTGTGGTTTGGCTAGGTCTCGCTCTATTTCTGCTACAACACGTTGTTGAGCTCCGGTAGGCGTGAAAGGTAATTGGGCTAATAACTTGTGTTTTAAATCGGTCATTGTTGCCAGTGGTAAGGCATTTTCTTGTTGGCCTTTACTGCGAACTGAAAGCATTGAAAGATTTTGAGCCAACAACTCTTCCATAATTAAACGCTGTTGTGCAGGGTGCTTTCCTTCATCAAAGGCATCTAGATTAATGGAAGGATCTGGGCGGTGAATAATATGCAGAGCTTGGTTTAGTGTAATTTGGTTGTTATATAAACCTTGGGGTAATAGTTCAGTCACTGCGGCTTTATCTAATAATTCTAACGCTTGGTCTGTCAAACTGCGTAGTATGTTTTGACGCAGACCATCGGTTGTTGGATAGACGGGCGTTAATGTGGCTTCTATATCTAAAGATTTAGAGGGGGTGTGGAATTGATATTCTGGGTGAACAATCTCTAAACCACTTCCGCCACGCTTAATTTCGCCATAGGCATGAATCAGTTTTCCTTCATTGAAACTGTTCTTCATTCCAGCATTAAAATTAAAAAAACGTAAAGTGATGGTTCCATTGCCATCGCTGATTTTGACCAACAGCATTTTTCGTTTGCCAAATTGCATATCACAAGACATCACCTTGCCTTGAACAGCAGCAAATAAACCAGAATGAACTCGCGCCATTGGGTAAACACGAGTTCTGTCTTCATAGCGAAGAGGAAGATGAAATAGTAAGTCTTGAATCGTGACCAACCCAATTTTTTCGAGCTTTTCTGCTACTTTGGCTCCAACACCAGAAAGAGAGGTTAATGGAATAGCAGAAAGCATTGTGCTGGTCATAGTTATTTTCCTAGAGTTAATCCCGCTTTAAAGCAAAGTGATGAAATTTACGTCCTTGATAAGTCAGTATACCTTTATCTCCAGGATTTAGAGCATGAAAATAGTGAACGCCTATTTCAAATTCTCTTTTTGGTCCAAATTTACCTTTCTGCACGTAAATCCAAAACTCTTGATCTTCTTCACCAGGTTTGGTATCTGGTATTTCTACTATTTGTTTATCTAGGATAGTGACTTCTACTTTCATTTCAGGCGCGTTATCACCCAAAATAAACTTAGTTTGAAAACGTTGGAACAATACAGCGGCGATTAAAATAAATACGAGAAGAATAATAATATAAGTAACGGGCATGATTTTCCTTAAACTTGCTAGTATGTGTATATGAACTTAGAACGAAGAATATAGGGTGAAAATTCGTCATTTTTTACTATTGAACATTTTAACTTTTCTTTATCGATAGATAAGGAGTATTTGTTCAGTTTGTGCGGGTTTTCAGGTTATTTTATCGATATTTTTTTGACATAAAAAAAATCAAGCCCGAACTGGGATCTGGCTCGAATACTGTTGATGTATTATCTCCTATTATTTTATGCAGCAATTTAAATATCCTCTTAGGTTGAGGAAGAGAAATAGCCGTTAGAGTGGTATAAAGTAGAAAGAGATATTCAGAATTAAAGATTAGGAGAGTGATATGTCTGATATTGATCTTGTTGTAAAACAAAGTCGAAAAATTGAATCTTTATTAAAGACGCATTATCACGCGGAAGGAAAGGGACTTCACCAACTTATCACTAGCTGTGAGGAACGTTTACCTCATGGGGTGATTGGAAAACTACGCTTTATTGCAACTATGAGAAATAAGGTAGTGCATGAAGAAGGCTATAAGTTAGAAGATAAGTCTGACTTCAAAGCGACGTGTATTGAAATGAACGATATCTTAACACCAAGAGCGAGTCGTTTTTTATGGAAGCTTGTCGCTGGTATTGTTTTAGTATCAACGTTGGCTTCTGCAGCTATCTATCTGATTCACTGGGATAATATTAAGCATTTATTTTAAATTTATGTATTTTGAATATAAAAAAACGGACGCCTTAGCGTCCGTTTTTTTATATAAACTTATTTGAATGCAGTTAGTACATCATTGGAAGGGTCATTAGTCCAACAACTACTGCGATCATCATAAGTCCTTGTTTTTGCGATGAAGTAATCATTACTATTCTCCTTTAATGTCTTCACTCATTGCTTGGTAAATAGAATACCATCATTTTTGGTTGTTGATCAATACCTGGGGCGTCAAAAGCTTAAAAAAATAACTTTTACATGACAAAAGTAGCATTTTTATAGAGGGTTAAGGTGTTCTTTTGTCTGTTGTTATTGTGGTTTATTGTGTGTTTATTATGTTAATCTCATTTAAAGTGTTGATTTAAATGGTTTTTTAGCCGTTTTTTATGGTTTATTAATTAAGCGTATAGTTTTAGTGTTGTTTCGGGCTTTATCTTCTCTGTGCTCTTCTATCTTGGTTTTTATGTTTTTTATAAGATTGATATATCTTATTTTTTACTGTGTATTGTGTCATTGGGCCTTAAAACATGAAATATCTTACTTAAACATTAAATGTTGAAGGCGTTTTTTTATACATTATTTTGATTAAATGTTTTTTGTTTGTTTTTATGTGGTTGATTTAATTGGATTTGATTTGATTTTCTGAGGGTTTCTTTGCTGTTTGATAAGTAACCTGTTTCTTATCTGTTTGTGATTTTATTGTGTTGAGTCAGCCTGGTGGGGTAAGTCGCCCTTCTTGGATAATTACGCATAAGTGTGTAAGTGAATGAGGTTGATCATAAGGACTCATTTATTTTTTGTTATTCTATGATTTCGTTTTTTAAAGAAGAATAAAGTATGAAGCAAGATATTCATGGTCATGTCGTTCTAAACCTCCTATTAGAAGCACCTGAGCCTCTTTCTCGTTTAGCGTTAGAAGATAAAATAGAAACAGAGTTTGGCAGCGATGTATGTTTCCATACTTGCAGCCAACACGATTTAAGCTTAAATAAATTGCTTGAATTTCTATTATCGAAAAGAAAGGTTGTGGAAGTTGAGTCGGGTTTAACTGCAAACCCTGATCGCATGTGTAACCATTAGTATGAATACAAAAAAGGCCGCATAAATGCGGCCTTTTTTTCAAACTAGGGATTAAACGTGTGTGAAGTAGCTTGTAATACCATCTAAGAACATTTGTACCGAAATCATCAGTAACAGCATACCCATAAGCCTTTCAATGGCTGCGAGGCCTTTTTCGCCGACAATTCGTTGGAATAACTCTGAGAACATTAAAATAACCGTCGTGACAGACCAAGCTCCGATGAGTGCTAGGCTCCAATCAATCATGCGGTCAGGCTCTTGGTGAGCAAGTAGTAATAAAGTAGCAAGAATAGAAGGACCGGCAATCATAGGTATTGCCAGAGGAACAATTAAAGGTTCATCCCCTGCACCTAAGCTCGCACCTAATCCCCCTTCTGGCGGGAAAATCATTTTTAAACCAATCAAAAATAGAATAATCGCACCTGAAATAGAAACGGCTTCTTTTTTCAAGCTTAGGAAATTGAGTATCTGCTCTCCCATAAAAAGAAAAGCCATCATAATGGCAAGAGCAATAAGAAGTTCTCGAATTAAAATAATACGTCTTCTTTTTTTCTCTACGTGTTTAAGAATAGAAGTGAAAACAGGTAAGTTACCCATTGGATCCATGATCAGAAAAAGCATGACTGCTGCAGAAAGAGTTTCCATAAATGAGTACCAAGATTAAAGTCGTAAAATAAAATGAGAGCATAACATAGATAATTAATTGAAATAGGAGGAAAGCAGGTGAACGAGGCGTAAAAAAGGAGCAATATCTGCTCCTTAATTGAATTTTTATGAGAGTGTTATTTATCCATCATGTGTTTTTTTCTAATATCAAGCAGGGCAAAAACACCAAAGATAAGAATGGACCATTTTTCCCATCGACTCATTGAAATTTTATCGCCAAAAGCACCGATAAAGATAAGCATTTGTAATCCATGCATCATAAATAAGAAGGCCGTTAGAATATAAAGTGCAATTGCTCCTTTACCTGGGAACGGCATAAATAAGTTAAGTAATAATATTAACCAAACACACCCCAGCGCTATTTTGGTTAGAATGATCAATCCTTTCATCTATTCCTCTCTTTCATATAATTTAAAGGTGACTTGTCCTGCTGTTTTATCTCGATGTAAGCGCCAATGAGCAGGTACAGGTAAAGATCCGAGTTCTTTTTCTGCTTCAATGTATATCATTGCATTTGCCGCTAGCCATCCATTGCTTTCTAATTTTGTTAGCGTTGCTTCTAATAAATCTTTTCTAAATGGAGGATCAATAAAAACGACATCAAATGGGCTTGCAGGTTTATCTAAAAAAATAAGGGCATCAGTATGATGAAGTTCAATATTATCTGCTTTTAAACTATCTGCATTTTGTTTTAATTGAGCATGAGCTTGTTTGTTTAATTCAAGCATGACGACTTTTTCTGCACCACGAGACGCCGCTTCAAAACCTAAGCTACCACTGCCAGAAAAAAGATCTAGGCAGCGAGCGCGAGGAATATCAAGAGCCAACCAGTTAAAAACCGTTTCTTTTACTCGGTCAGTTGTTGGTCTTAATCCTTCAGCGTCATGTACTGGAAGTTTGCGTCCACGCCAGCGTCCGCTGATAATACGAATGCTTCCAGAGCGACCATTTGTGCCAGAAGTGCGAGATGAATGTTGTTTACGTTTAAGCATAGATTTTTTGACCGCTCAGAAAGTGATAGTATACGAGAAAATGGTACCAATTTAATTCTAGGATTTCCCAATGACAGGCAAAAAGAAACGCGGATTATTGTCTTGGTTAGGTTTTGGTGATGAAGAAAAAGCCGAGCAACCAACCGTAGAGCAACAATCAGTAGAAAATACCGATACACTTTCTCAAGCCCCATCTATAGAAGATAGCGCCACAGAGAGTGTAGTGGAAGACACTGAACTTGAACAGCGTAAAGCGAATGAAGATGCAACAGAAAATAACGATAACGTTATTGATGATATATCTGAAGAAGACGCTGATAAAGTAGAAGAACAACAAGTTGAAGAGCCACTTGTTGAATTAAAAACTGAGTCTGTAATAGAAGAAGTGCAAGAAAAGCCAACAGAAAGTTTTTTTGCTCGACTAAAACGCAGCTTACAACGTACTAAAGAAAATATTGGTGCGGGTTTCTTTGGTTTATTCAGTGGTAAAAAAATAGATGACGATCTATTTGAAGAATTAGAAGAACAGTTATTGATTGCTGATGTGGGCATGGATACCACGGTTAAAATCATTAATAGCTTAACGGAAAAAGCAAGCAAACGTGATTTAAAAGATGGTGAAGCTTTATATGGCCTATTAAAAGAAGAAATGGCTGAGATTTTAGTTAAAGTTGAAAAACCATTAGAAATTGATGAAAAGAATATGCCTCACGTTATTTTAATGGTTGGGGTTAATGGCGTTGGTAAAACAACGACAATTGGTAAGTTAGCAAAGCAATTCCAGAATGACGGGAAATCAGTCATTTTAGCGGCGGGTGATACATTCCGTGCTGCTGCGGTTGAGCAACTTCAAGTATGGGGTCAACGTAACGATGTTCCTGTTATTGCACAACACACGGGAGCAGACAGTGCTTCGGTGATTTATGATGCAATTGAAGCGGCAAAAGCTCGAAAAGTAGACGTTGTAATTGCAGATACTGCGGGTCGTCTCCAAAATAAGAGCAATTTAATGGAAGAATTGCGTAAAATCGTTCGTGTAATGCAGAAGATTGACCCAACAGCGCCGCATGAAGTGATGTTAACGCTTGATGCTGGTACGGGACAAAATGCCATTAGCCAAGCCAAATTATTTAGTGATGTTGCGCCAGTAACCGGTATTACGTTGACTAAATTAGACGGCACAGCAAAAGGTGGCGTTATCTTCTCTATTGCCGATCAATTTCAGATCCCAATTCGTTATATTGGTGTTGGTGAAGGTATCGATGATTTACGTCCATTTGTGGCGCAAGATTTTATTGATGCACTGTTTAGTCGTGAGGAATAACGCGTGATTCGATTTCAGCAAGTATCAAAAGCCTATCGAGGTGGTCGCCCAGCATTACAAAAAGTAAATTTTCACCTTAATAGAGGTGAGATGGCTTTTTTAAGTGGTCATTCAGGTGCAGGTAAAAGTACCTTGCTGAAATTGATCTGTGCTATTGAGCGTCCGAGTGATGGTAAGATTTTATTTAATGGCCATGACATTACTAAGATCTCTAATCAAGACATCCCTTTTTTACGTCGTAACATCGGGATTGTATTTCAAGATCATAAATTATTAATGAACCGAACCGTGTTTGATAATGTAGCATTACCAATGCGTGTTGAATCCGTTCGTGAAAATGATATTAAACGCCGTGTTTCTGCTGCGTTAGATAAAACTGGACTGTTAGATAAAGCAAAAAGTTATCCAATGCAGCTATCTGGTGGTGAGCAACAGCGTGTCGGTATTGCACGAGCGGTGGTAAATAAACCCATGTTATTGTTGGCCGATGAGCCTACCGGTAATTTGGATCCTCAGTTATCTCGCCAAGTATTTAATTTATTTGCTGAGTTTAATCGAGTTGGAGTCAGTGTATTAATGGCGTCGCATGATTTGTCGTTAATTGGTGGCAATAAATACCGTCGTTTTGATTTACACCAAGGGTGTTTACGTGAGGTTTCTGATCATGGCTAAACGTAAACCAAAAAATACCCAAGGATCGTCAAGCGATGGTTTTTGGGCGACTCATAAGAAACAAGCAAAACTGTCTTTTCAAGAGTTGCTGCGTCGCCCATTAGGTAATTTACTGACTCTTGCTGTTATTGCAATGTCATTAACTTTGCCATCAAGCATGTATTTAGTCGGTAAAAACCTAACTATTGTCGCTTCGAAATGGCAAGCGCCTTCACAGGTGAGCTTGTATTTACAACAAGAAGTGCCTGAGTCTAAGGTTCAAGCATTAAAGTCGGAGCTTGAAGGTTGGAAAGAAATCGACGCAGTTCAATACATCTCTCCACAAGAGGGGTTAAAAGAGCTGAGTGAACATTCTGGGTTTGAGCAAGCATTAACATTGTTAGACAGTAACCCTTTACCTGCGGTATTGATTGTTTCTCCAAAAACAGAGTGGCAAAGTACTGAGCAAGTAAATCAGCTTGTGAGTCGTTTGAAATTACAATCTTATGTTAATGAAGTGCGTTTAGATGATGATTGGTTGGCAAGATTAGATGCGATTAAGCATGTTGCGGTGGTTGTAGCTACTACGCTTGCAATCTTAATGTTTGTAGCGGTCTTCTTAATTGTGGGTAATACATTACGCTTTAATGTATTAGAGCAAAAAGATGAAATCCAAGTCATGAAGTTAGTGGGTGCAACGAATACTTTTATTCTACGCCCATACTTATATACAGGGATGTGGTTTGGTTTATTAGGTGGCTTTGTTGCTTGGCTATTAACCGCTATTATCACAATCACGTTAAATGGTGCGGTTGATAATGTAGCCGTACTTTATGACAGTGTATTTAGATTGATTGGGTTAACTTGGGATGAAAGCTTGCTGCTATTAATGTTATCGTCATTTCTGGGCTTACTTGCCGCTCGTATATCCGTATTACGACATCTGAAAGAGATTGAACCTGTTTAGTTTCAATGATCGTATCTACGCTAACTAAGATCTTATGAACCGTTAATTCATTGAATTAACGGTTTTTTTGTATTCATTTTGTTAAAAGCTGAACTTACTTAACAGAAATTAGTCTATAAAGTGTGGATAATTTCCCGCCTTTCACTTGCAGTCTGTTTATTTTAAGTACATCATTGCAGGGTTAAGTTAAGTAATACCTAGATATAAATGGGGATTTGAATGTCGAAAGAGATGTATTCAATGGCTGCTATTTCACAGGATAGTGTAGACAGCTATCTGAGATCTGTTAATAGTTATCCGATGCTAACGGTAACAGAAGAGCGTGAACTGGCTGAGCGTTTACACTATAAAGAAGAAATAGAAGCAGCTAAAGAGCTTATTTTATCTCACCTTCGTTTCGTCGTGCATGTAGCCCGTGGTTATTCAGGTTATGGCCTACCTTTAGCGGATCTTATCCAAGAAGGTAACGTTGGCCTAATGAAAGCAGTAAAACGGTTTAACCCAGAAGTGGGTGTACGTTTGGTTTCTTTTGCTGTGCATTGGATTAAAGCTGAAATTCATGAGTATGTACTGAGAAATTGGCGCATAGTGAAAGTAGCGACAACAAAAGCACAGCGTAAACTGTTTTTTAACTTAAGAAAGAATAAAAAACGTCTTGGCTGGTTTAATAACGGCGAAGTTGAAGCGGTTGCTAGAGATCTTGGTGTTGCGCCTTCTGAGGTGAGAGAGATGGAATCTCGTCTTGCTGCACAAGATTCTACGTTTGAAGCACCAGCAGAAGATGATGATCGAGATATGGCATTTACTGCGCCAGTTTATTACTTAGAGGATAAGCAATCAGACGTTGCTCATTCTTTAGAAGAAGATAACTGGGAAGATTACACAAATAATCGTTTAGCGAATGCAATTGCTACCCTAGATGATCGTAGTCAGCATATCGTACAATCTCGTTGGTTAACTGATGAGAAGGTGACTTTACAAGAATTAGCAGACACTTACCAAGTTTCTGCGGAACGTATTCGTCAACTTGAAAAAAATGCAATGAAAAAACTAAAAGATGCGGTTGGTGATGTTTTTTAGTTAACTCTAATTCTATAGAAAGGCTGATCTCGAAAGAGGTCAGCCTTTTTTTTATCTGAATTTTAGATCGAAGTTCGATATATTAGAAATTCAATTCTTGTGTATAAGCAGGGTGTTATCTGTTTAGATCTTATATAAAAAGACGAAAAGCCAGATGATATGGGGGCTTGGGAGGTTTATTTATATCCACACATTAAAAAGGATCTTTACTACATGTTGTGGATCTAAAATTAAAAAAACACTTTATCAACGTAATCCACAAGCTTTTCCACAGGGGGTTAAAAAATGAACAGTTAAATTTGTCGCTATAAATGGTGTGGATAATAACCCTGTGAATAACTTTGCTTAACCCTTACATACTCTGTGTTTTTCTTGTGGTTAATCGAGAGTACAATAAATAAAAAATTGAGAGAAAAGCCTAAGATGGAACAATTTCAACATATATCAGTAGAAGACGCACAAGCGAAGTTAATGAATCACGATCTCAACGCCGTGATTGTTGATATAAGAGATCCTCAATCATTTAACCGTGGACATGTAGATCGTGCTTTTCATTTAACTAACGATACAATTGTTGAGTTGATGAATAGCGTTGATTTTGAACAGCCTGTATTAGTGATGTGTTATCACGGTCACAGTAGTCAAGGCGCTGCGCAATACTTGATTAATCAGGGTTATGATGAAGTGTATAGTGTGGATGGTGGATTTGAAGGTTGGCATAAAGCGGGCTTACCTGTGGAGTAATAAAATTATATGCAGAGATTAATGGCATTATCTAATCCAAGAGCAGGGCAAGCGTTTATTGATTACATGGCTTCGCGCCAAATCGATATTCGTATGATGCCTGAGGGTGAAGGTCAGTTTGCTTTATGGGTTGTGTCTGATGATACGTATTTATTAGAAGTTGAATCAGAGTTACAGGCTTTTTTAAGTAACCCTAATGACAAAAAATATCAATCAGCATCATGGGAGATGGCAGAGACTCGCACCGCTAAATTTACTTATGGTTCTCCTGATCTGATGAAGATGATTAAAGCCAAAGCAGGCGCTTTTACTTTATTCATCATGGCTATTTGTATTGTCATTTTTGCTCTACAGCAGTTGGGATGGAATAATTCGATTTTTCAAGCATTGCATTTTCCGGCTAGCCCATCGCAAAGTATAGAGATATGGCGTTGGTTCTCTCATGCGCTACTTCATTTTTCGGCGATGCATATTATTTTTAACTTATTGTGGTGGTGGCAGTTAGGTGGAGATATTGAACTGCGCTTAGGTCGAACTAAATTAGTGCAGTTATTTTTATTTTCAGCGTTGTTTTCTGGGTTAGGACAATATTGGATAGACGGTGCAAACTTTGGCGGGCTATCTGGCGTTGTATATGCCTTATTAGGGTATTCTTGGTTTATTGGTTGGTTATCACCTAAGAAAGGGATTTCAGTCTCTAAGCCTATAGTTGGTTTTATGCTAGCGTGGATTATTCTAGGTTATGCTCAACCTTTTATGGCGATAGCGAATACTGCACATCTTGTTGGTTTAGTTTCAGGGTGTGTTATTGCTCTGATTGATAGCAAATTTAAAAAAGCGTAGTTATATTTTTATACAAAAAAGGAGCTAGGTAGAAATACCAGGCTCCTTTTTTTGAATTGAACAGAATGTTATTGATATATGTACTTAGTAAAAAGTAAATCTACCGCTAAGGTTTTTCCTGTTTCAGTTAAAAGGATTTCATTGATTGCAGTTAAACATTCTTTTCTTATTTCTTCTCGTCCCGCTAGTGATTTAATTCGTTGCTCTGGTTGTTGGCCTAGAACGTCAACTAATGAATTTCTAATTTGTGGATTATGGTGCTCTAAGCTAGGTAAATCGCGGCTATCGGCCACTAGGATATCGACTCGAATTTGAATGTAGCCGAGTTTTTTCCCTTTAGTAACAAAGTTTGTTGTTAGGTCTGGGGCTAAAGTAAAGTAGCCCATTTGAGGTGTCGAGTCTTCCGCTGCCAAAACCGCAGGGGAAAAAAGTTGGCTAATAATTAGCAGCAACCCTACAAATAATGATTTCTTTGTCATTTTCTAATCCATTCGTCAGTCAATTTATTATATTACTTGTTACAATAGTCGGCCGTTGTGAGAAAAAATTAACCGTAATCTCTCAATATAATTGATATATGTGAGAGATGTTATAGAGAATATGTCAGAGATCAATTCTTGGTGTGCCTCGGTACTTAAAAAAGTATGGTGGCAAGATGCCGATACCTTTGAGTGTCATAATGAATGGCAGCAATACTGGCTGCTTGGATTAGATTCATTATCACGCCGTCTAGAGCAACATTGCCAATTGTTGTCTGTATCGGTATTAGATAATACACATGTGAATCCAGAAACATTAACGGAAGTAGAATTAGAACTTCTGGGTAATGAAGTGTGTTTGCGTCGAAAAGTTATTCTAAAGGGAGATCAACAATCGTGGGTATATGGTAGAACGTTGATCCCGTTATCATCGCTTCAAGACCAGCCGCATGATTTAACTCGTCAAGGTCACGTACCATTAGGTATTACCGTGTTTAGTGCTCTAAGTGCACACAGAGACAAGCTACAAGTCGGAAAGATTGAAACAGAGAAAGGAATGCTATTTGCTCGACGTTCTCGTTTATGGATGAATGAAAAACCTATGTTGGTGGCGGAATTATTTTTACCTAATGCGCCTATTTACTCAAAGGAAGTTGAATAATGACCACGTCAAAAGCACAAGCGTTTTGGCAATTAACTCGAATGAATCGTCCTATCGGTTCTTTATTGCTTTTATGGCCAACATTGTGGGCATTGTTTTTAGCGGCAGATGGGTTACCTGATTGGCATGTGCTGATTGTATTTGTATTGGGTGTTTTATTTATGCGCTCTGCTGGGTGTGTAATTAATGATTTTGCTGATCGCAAAGTGGATGGTCATGTAAAACGTACCGCTAATCGTCCACTACCTTCTGGATTAATCTCATCAAAAGAAGCATTAACGCTTTTTGCTGTTTTAGTGGTGTGTTCATTTTTATTAGTATTAACCATGAATACTTTAACGATTATGCTTTCTGGGATAGGGATAGTTCTTGCGGTTGCTTACCCTTTCATGAAACGAGTGACTTACTTACCTCAATTTGTTTTAGGGCTCGCATTTAGTTGGGCTATCCCAATGGCGTACGCAGCAGAATCTAATCAAGTGCCACCTGAAGCCTGGTTGTTGTTTGTGATAAATGCGTTGTGGACTATTGCCTATGATACCCAGTATGCCATGGTGGATAGAGATGATGACCTTAAGATTGGGATTAAATCGACAGCGATATTATTTGGTCGGTTCGATAAGCTCATCGTAGGCCTACTGCAATTAAGTGTATTGGCGTTATTGATTGTTCTTGGCTCTGAGTTAGCGCTTTCAAGTATGTATTACTGGGGAGTATTGGCAGCCGCAGGTTTTTTTGTTTATCAACAATGGTTAATTAAAGGCAGAGAAAGAGAGGCGTGCTTTAAGGCGTTCTTAAATAATAATTATGTGGGTGGTTTAGTCTTTGCTGCAATTAGTGCCAGTGTGCTGATTTAGATACCTTAATTGATAAAATAAAAGCCAGTATGATACTTTCAATAAGAAATGTCATACTGGCTTTTTTGTATTTAAAAGATATTTAATCGTCTTTATTCATAACCGCTTGGATTGTTAGCTTAATCTCTGGCGTTAATAGTTTCGATATATCGTGTGCGAATGGCGCCACTTTCTCTAGTACTGCGTTACCGTCGCTATCCAAGTAGCCTTCTGTTTTTAAGCTATTAAACAAAATACCAAAAACACCTTTGTCAAAGAACTCAGGTGCATTGATGCCATGTAGACGACTTAGACGTTGAGCCATTATTTGGCTTTGTTCTTCTAATTCACTTTTATCTAATTCAGGAGAGGCTTGCAGATGCGTAAGTGCAATAGCGTAACGCTGCAGAGTTTCTGAAATAGTATGAGCTAATAAGTGAAGTTTAAGAATATTGGTAGCGTTAAGCTGTAAAAGGTTATTTTCTTTTACGATTAACTTTTGACGTACTAATTCCTCAATATGTAGATTCACTACATCGGCTAACTCATCTTGACCATAATGCAGAAATAATTCTGCTTTTAAGAACGGGTAGATTGTTTGAATCTGCTTTTGGAGATTATCTACAGAAATAGATCGAGATTGAACCACTAATTTTGCGATTAATGATGGCAATGCAAATAGATGAATAATGTTATTACGGTAATAGGTCATTAGGATAGATTGGTTTCTATCCAATGAAATAATTTCCCCTAATGTATCTTTCTCAATAACAAATTTATCAAGAGCAATGGCGTGTTTTAATAATTCATCTGCACTTTCTGCTGGAACAGTTGCTGTTTTTGAATAAGGAATATTACGCAGCAGTTGTAAGTAGCAATCGAGTTGTTCTGTTAGATCTTCCTTACTTAATGCGCGCTGACGAGCAGCAAGTAAAGCGGTTGCACATAAGGTTAATGCATTGGCTGCTGCCGCATCATTTATATGTGTCATCATCTTATTTGCGATGCCATTAACAACAGGGATCATCCACTCTGGCTTTTGTGGCTCAATTGGATTGATTGATTCAGACCAATTAGGCGCGTGCTCATTTAAGTAATGATTTAAAGAAATCGGTTCACCAAAGTTTACATAGCCTTTGCCAAAGTTACGCAGTTTACGAATAGTGCGTAGTACTTGTCCTGCATTTTCTTTTTCTTTGCGCTTACCTTGCAGTTCTTTAGCGTAAGTCGTTACTTCCATTACGTGTTCGTAGCCGATATATACAGGTACGAGTGTTACTGGGCGATTTAAGCCACGTAACATTGCTTGCACTGTCATTGCTAACATACCGGTTTTTGCTTCTAATAAGCGACCTGTGCGTGAACGCCCACCTTCGCTGAAATATTCTACTGAATACCCTTTAGCAAATAGCTCTGCTAAATACTCACGGAAGATCGTTGAATACAGACGGTTGCCTTTAAAGCTACGACGAATAAAGAAAGCACCGCCACGACGGAAAATTGGTCCAGCAGGGAAGAAGTTTAAGTTAATACCTGCGGCAATGTGTGGTGGCACTAATCCTTCATGATAAAGCACATAAGACAGTAATAGGTAATCCATATGGCTACGGTGACAGGGAACGTAAACAATTTCATGGCCTTCTTGTGCCAGTTTACGTACCGTTGCTGCATTATTGATGTTTAAACCTTGGTATAAACGATTCCATAACCATTTGAGTAAGCGGTTACCATTCTTGATAAGTGAATAAGAAAAGTTAGTCGCGATTTCTTCCATGATCCCCATGGCTTCTTTACGTACTTTTTCTACGTCTACATTTCGTATTTTTGCTTCTTCTAAAATCACTTTTTCAATAGCTTGAGATTTTAATAAGCGATTAAAGAGTGCTTGGCGATTAGGAAGGTTAGGCCCTGACGCTGCTAACTTTTGGCGAGAGAAGTGAATCTTTGCCACACGAGCCAGTTTATGAGCAATGGCTTCATCTGCCCCATGGTTATCTGCCATGTAACGTAAAGACACTACAGGGCTAATACGCACAGTTGAATCACGGCCAGCTTTAATTAGTGTAATGAATTTTTGAGGTGCGTTAAGAGGCATTAAATGAGGGTTATTTGTCCCTTCTTTGCCAGGTCTTCTTCCCCATAAGATAGATGTTGGAATTAATTGGAAATCTACACTTGGATTATCTGCGTGGTATTTCAATACCACTTTAAATAAATCTAGTGATTCCTGTGGAAGATCATCATCTGTTTCAAATATCTTTGGGCCAATAGAGGTGAATACATAGCGAGGGTATTCAACACCGTCCATTTCAAGTGGTGAAAGAGGATCGGGCAGTCCTAATTCTAATGCGCTTTTTTGTAATGTTAGCAAATCAACATGTGAGCGAAATGGCAGTGCATAAATAATTGGACGCTCAAGATCTATCTTAAGGTCTTCAATTGGATTCGATGGAATCGAGCTACTCTTCACCATTACCGATAAGGGTAACTTTAGCAAAGAGTGATAAATAGTTTGTCCTGTAGACATAATGACAATAACGCCTTAGTTATGTACCGAGCAGTCGGTTATATATAGATGCTTACAATTTGTTGGCAAGAATAGCAGAACTGGTCAAACCTTTTAATAGAAATGAACACAGAATCTCCAATAGTACGATTAATATGACAGAAAAGAGGCTCACTTTGTCTTATTTTTAATCAGTAGGTCTTTCAAAGCATAGCACAGCTGTATATACTCACAGTTAACTGTATAAACAAACAGGTGAGTTATGAAGCCACTAACGGCAAGACAGCAAGAAGTCTTTGAGCTAATCAAAGCAAAAATTGATGACACTGGAATGCCACCGACACGCGCAGAGATTGCTCGTGAGTTGGGGTTTCGCTCAGCGAATGCGGCAGAAGAGCACTTAAAAGCGTTGGCTCGTAAGCAGGTTATCGAGATTATTCCCGGCGCCTCTCGAGGTATTCGTATTCTTTTACAAGAAGCGGAAGATGAAAATCTTGGTGTGCCCCTGATTGGTCAAGTAGCTGCGGGTGAACCGATTCTAGCTCAAGAGCATGTAGAGAGCCATTATCAAGTTGACCCTGGAATGTTTAAACCACAAGCCGATTTCTTGTTACGAGTAAACGGTGAGAGCATGAAAAACATTGGTATTATGGATGGTGATTTACTCGCAGTGCATAAAACACAAGATGTTCGTGATGGGCAAGTTGTTGTCGCTAGGGTAGATGATGATGTGACAGTAAAACGCTTAGAGCGAAAAGGCTCTATGGTTTTTCTTCATGCAGAGAATGAAGAGTTTGCTCCAATTGAAGTGGATTTAACATCACAAAGTTTAAGTATTGAAGGTCTTGCTGTCGGCGTTATCCGTAGCACGACATGGATGTAATCTAAACTTAGATAACAGCCTGGGTTACTGCTTAGGAAGTTATTATTAAATTGTCATTATCGCTTGTTGAGATGAAATAGCGCTTTACAAGTGGTAATGATAGTCATTATCATTAAATCTCTTTCATAGGAGATGATAATGACACAGATCGGCCATAAAGTTCCTTCCCGCCTACTTCAGCCTCTTTGGTTGAGAAGCCGCGAAAGTATGATCGATAATGGATTAATTTATGATCCTATCGCTGCTGCGGCATGTCGACATTGCCACCTTTCTTCTGAATGTCTCTCTGGAGATATCGATCAAAAGCAATTATTACACGCTACTCTGACAGTTCAATGTGACCAACAAGTATCGCAATTTCTTAAACGCCATCCGTCTGGTTGGGTCGTTAATGTTGGCGCTGGATTAGATACTCGATTTTATCGTTTGGATAATGGTCGATGTCATTGGCTTGAATTAGATATCAATGAAAACCTTCTTTGGCGTCAAAAGCTATTTCATACCAATGAACGTTATTATTTACGCTGTGGCTCTGCGATGGAAGAGAGTTGGGTCGATAATCTCCCAGTTCCTAATGAAGTGCCTTTAATGATTGTCTGTGAGCACGCCTTACTAGAATGTAATGAAATACAATTAGCTAAATTTATACAGTTATTAGGTCGTCGTTTTCATCATGCTGAAGCGTTATTCGTGGTAGCGGGTGATCGTTGTAATACTATGATAGGCAAAAAGCTTGGTTGTATTGAATATAAGCATGGATTACATCTACCTAAACAACATTTCACAGGGTGGTTACCGTGGATAGATAGTTTCTCAGTAAAATCACCAATAGAGTATGACTGCGGAAGATGGAAAGTATGGCAACGATGGCTAGCTAAATTTCCTTTGTTTAAACATCGAGTCACACCGCTGTTGATCTATATGAATTGGTAATGGTGTTATAACAATTGTCTTATTAAAAAATTCAATTGTGCAAAGGTTTAGGATCGAAAGAAAATAATACTGTTGTTACTTTTTTCAATCGGTACGCTCCAATGTGGAAATAATTAAGAAATATCTCTTTGCATCGGCAAGTTCTGGCGTTAGCTATTCCGATGGTTCTTTCAAATATCACCATACCGTTATTGGGCATTTAGATCATGCGTGGTATTTAGGTGGTGTTGCTGTTGGCGGCACGATGATCAGTGTGACATTTTGGCTGCTAGGTTTTCTACGTATGGCGACGACTGGATTATCAGCTCAGGTGTATGGTGCTGAGAATAAAACCATGTTGAGTCAGACTTTTTCTCAGGGCATTTTCTTAGCTCTGTGTTTTTCATTTGTTTTACTTCTTTTTCATCAATCTCTCTCTTATGCTATTTTTTCTTTCAGTGATGCAACACCAGAAGTTAAGTTATATGCAGATCAATATTTTTCTATTCGTATATGGAGTGCGCCAGCTGCGTTGAGTAATTTTGTCATCATGGGCTGGTTACTCGGAACGCAAAATGCGCGTTACCCTATGTGGCTAGTAGCAATGCCATTAGTCTCTATGTGGTGCTTCTTGCTAGATGGTATTTTTGTAGGGGCAACAAAAGGTTCTGAGATGAGAAATTCAATGTTTGTGGCGATGCGTGGCGTTAGTTCAGCGATTACCTTTTCTATTCAATGGAAAAAAGCAATTTTCCTATCATAGGCCAAATGCTTTATTGTATTGATAGTTAAACTAAAAAGGGATTAAGTCATGCTTAATCCCTTTTGTTATCTTCTGATGTATATAGCTCTATTTTTTGATTTAAAAGAGTCGGTTTAATCCGTTTAGAGCCGCAACACGATAGGCTTCAGCCATTGTTGGATAGTTGAATGTAGTATTGGCAAAGTACTCAATAGTATTAGCTTCGCCTTTTTGTTCCATAATGGCTTGACCGATATGAATTATTTCAGCAGCACGTTCACCAAAGCAATGTATGCCTAAAATTTCTTTGGTTTCACGATGGAAAAGGATTTTTAAACTGCCAATATCCATTCCCGCAATTTGAGCGCGAGCTAAATGTTTGAAGGAGGCTCTTCCAACTTCATATGGTACTTTTGCTGCTGTTAGTTCTTGTTCTGTTTTTCCTACAGAGCTAATTTCAGGGATGGTATAAATACCTGTAGGGATATGATCAATTAATTGAGCCTCTGCTTTTCCTTTAGTAATGGCTTGAGCGGTGAAACGTCCTTGGTCATAAGCGGCACTTGCAAGGCTAGGGTAACCAATAACATCACCAACCGCATAAATGTGATCAACTAGGGTTTGGTAGTTGCCATTAACTTTAAGTTGTCCACGGGAATCGGCTTCTAGCCCAACCGCGGATAGATTTAATTTGTCTGTGTTGCCCGTTCTACCATTGGCAAATAAGATGCAGTCGGCTTTCATTTTTTTACCAGACTCAAGGTGCATCACAATACCGTCATCACTGGCTTCAATCTTTTCAAAGGTTTCGTCATTACGGGTAACGATCCCGCTATTCCAAAAATGATAAGAGAGGGCGTCAGACATTTCATTGTCTAAAAAGGAGAGTAAACGATCGCGAGTATTCACTAAGTCAACTTTCACACCTAACCCTCTAAAGATAGACGCGTACTCACTACCAATAACCCCTGCTCCATAAATAATGATATGGCGTGGGTCATGCTTTAATGACAAAATTGAGTCACTATCATAAACGCGGCTATGGTTGAAGTTAACACCAGCAGGGCGGTAGGGACGAGAACCCGTTGCGATAATGAACCTATCTGCGGTGTAGGTTTCTATTGAGCCGTCTTTTGCTTTTACTGCGATAGTATTTTTTTCAACAAAACTGGCTTCACCAAAAATGAGTGAGCATTGGTTACGGTCATAAAATCCTTGTCTCATTCTAGTTTGTTTATCTATAACACTTTTTGCATGCCCTAAAATATCCGAAAAAGTAGAATGAAGACTGGTATTATTCTTACAGTAAAGAGGATTGGAGTTAAACTCGATAATACGGCTAACAGCATGACGCAGTGCTTTGGATGGAATGGTTCCCCAGTGGGTACAACCTCCACCAACACTTGGCTCTCTTTCAATAATGGCCACATTTAGGTTTGCTTTGGTTAATCCCATAGCTGCCCCTTCCCCCCCTGGACCACTCCCTATTACGATGGCATCAAAGTGGGTTGAATGTGTAGGGGTTGAGTTAGTCATTATTGGTGCCTTATTATTATCAATCTCGCAACATTGCTAGCTAACCATATTAACCTTTTCATTCGTTTGGTAAATCAAGTGAGTAAGATAGAGTGGAGAGGATCACGTTGTTTATGGAAATCTGGATGATTATGGATTTCATTATTTACATCGCACGGTAGAAATCCATAATGTGGGTAAGCGAAAGTTTGTGATACCCATTTAATTAAATTGTAAAATATACGGTAAAAAATATGTATCCTGAATTTGAAGCGGATGATCTTAATGCCGTATCAGAAGTAAAGCGACCAGTAACAACAAAAGGTGTGCGAGCACAGCAAAAAGAAAGAACACGTCGAACCATCATTGATTCTGCTTTTTGCCTATTATGTGCTGAAAGAGGTTTTACGAGTTTAAGCTTACGAGAAGTGACTCGAGAAGCCGGTATTGCACCAACCTCATTTTATCGTCATTTTAAAGATATGGATGAATTGGGCTTAACTTTAGTTGATGAAGGAGGATTAATCTTACGTCAATTAATGCGCCAAGCTAGACAGCGTATTGTGGTAGAAGGAAGCGTTATCCGCACATCGGTGGAAACTTTCATGGAATTTATTGAAGGTAGTCCGAACGTATTTCGATTGTTATTACGTGAACGTTCAGGAACATCACCCGCATTTCGAGCTGCTGTAGCAAGAGAAATTCAACATTTTGTAGCGGAACTAACTGAATATTTAATTGCCACAACAGGTGTTGCTCGTGAAGAAGCATCAGTTCAAGCTGAGGCATCGGTAACTTTGGTCTTTAGTTCAGGAGCGGAAGCATTGGATCTTGATGCTCCTCATAGAGAAGAACTTTCAAGACGGTTGATATTCCAATTACGGATGCTTTCGAAAGGTGCTTACTTGTATCGAAAAGAAAATTAGAAATAGAATGTAGATGCATTGGTCACAGTGAATCAATGTCTATAAAGAGGTGATAAACATGACACATGAAAACAGTAGGAATGAACGTAAAACATTAGTGCTATCAGTGGTGACAGGTCTTTGTTTAAATGCTGTATGGGTTGGATTTACGGTAACTGAAATTGCATTTTCAATTTTTCCTATTATTGCATTGGTTCTTGCTGCTCAAGGTTTATATCAAGAATATCTACGTCAGCCAGAAACTGAAGATACATCATTGATAGCGGTTGCTTGTTTCTTTGTTGGTTTGTTTGGACATTCTGCTTTTGTAAAAGCACAATATCCTGAAATTGGCTCAAATTTCTTCTCAATTATGGTGGCATTAGGGTTATTGCTTTGGATTGGGATTAAAATGGGCGTCTTGAAAAAGAAAGAAGAAGTCACAGAGCTTTAATTATTCATATTTGGATAAAATGAATTAATACTAGAATTAAAAAAAAGGCTCAGAATATAATGTTCTGGGCCTTTTTTATGTTCTTAATTTTTGAGTATTATTTTCTTTCTAAAAACACACCTGCTTCCATGTGATGTGTATATGGGAATTGGTCAAAAAGAGCAAAACGAGTAATGTTATGTGTTTTGCTTAAAATTTCCAGGTTTTCTTTTAGCGTTTCTGGATTACAAGAGATGTACATAATACGCTCGTAACCTTGCACCATTTTACAAGTGCCTTCATCCATACCAGAACGTGGTGGATCGACAAAAATGGTATTACAGTTATAGCTTTTTAAATCAACATTTTGATCTTTTAAACGTCTAAATTCACGTTTACCTTCCATTGCATCGGTAAAGTCTTCTGCTGACATACGTATAATTTGAACATTATCAATATTGTTTGCTGCAATATTGTATTGCGCAGATTCAACAGAGGGTTTTGCTAGTTCAGTTGCTAGTACACGGTCAAAGTTTTTAGCTAAGGCTAAAGAAAAGTTACCATTACCACAGTAAAGTTCTAATAAATCACCTTGACTGTTTTGAGTACAGTCTACCGCCCACTCCAACATTTTTTGTGCAACAACACCGTTAGGTTGAGTAAAACTGTTTTCAACTTGCTTATAAGTCAGGATGTCATCGTTTACTTTAAGTTTTTCAATTACAAACTCTTGGTCTAGTACGATTTTCATCTTACGAGCACGACCAATAAGATTTAAGTTGAAGCCTTCATCATTTAAGCGTTGTTTCAGTGCTTTTGCTTCTTCTTTCCATGCATCATCCAATTGACGGTGATAAAGCATAGAAACTAAAATCTCACCGCTTAAAGTTGATAAAAAATCCACTTGGAACATTTTATAACGCAATGTTTTACTTTCTTTTACTGCTTCGGCAAGAAGTGGCATTAAGTCATTAATAAGACGAGTGGCAGGTAAGAAATAATCTACACGGTATTTCTCTTTTGTTTTTTGATCGAACATGACGTAATACATGTCGTCACCTTCATGCCAAATTCGAAACTCTGCTCGCATACGGTAGTTTTCAGCAGGAGAAGAAAAGACTTCCAGTTCAGGAACGTCGAATTCAGAAAATATTGCAGACAGTGTTTCTGCTTTTTCATCTAGTTGTACTTGATAATTTTCTGGGTTCATGACGGATTGTGTCATTGTCTTGCCTCACGCTGCTCAAAATAAGAGCGCCGATTTTATGCGATAGAGATCTGTTGTCCAGTCTTTGTGTGTTATTGGCCGAAACTAATTGGTTCAGTGTTGGAATATTAAGCGCATAAACCTAGACAAATATAACGCACGCCATTACTATTTCGCCCATGTTGGTGCGCTACTTTCATCTTTGAGAATAGCCTGAAAAGGGAATCTGGTGAAAATCCAGAACTGACGCGCAGCGGTAAGAGAGAACGAAGGTACATGAACCACACTATTATTTTTCTTTATCAATGGATGTAGAGATAAAAAATGGGAAGTGAGTACCGTAGGCTAACTGCTCTCAAGTCCGAAGACCTGCCAGCAATATGCAATACATGAGGTATTGCTATATGGACTTAACGCGATTTTAGGAAACAATGGAAATGAAAAAAACTGCCCTTGCGACTGCAATAGTGTCGCTGCTTTCTCACGCCTATACTTCCCCTGTATTAGCTCAAAATACCACAACTGAAACTGATGAAATAATGGTTGTTACTGCTAATCGATTTGAGCAGTCGACTAAAGATGTAATTGCGCCAGTAGAAGTGGTCACTAAAGAAGAAATTGAAGCGATGCAAGCTAAATCTCTTGATGAAGTACTACGTCGACTGCCAGGTGTTCAAATTGGAAAAAATGGTGGTTATGGTCAGAAAACGAGTTTATTTATTCGTGGAACAGAATCTGATCATGTACTTATTTTAATGAATGGGGTGAGATTAGGTAGTGCAACTTCAGGCGTTGCTGCTATTAATGCTATTTCATTAAATGGTGTAGAAAGAGTTGAGTATATTAGAGGGCCTCGTACTGCTATTTATGGTGCAGATGCTATTGGTGGTGTAATTAATATAATCACATCAACAACGGATGAATATACAGAAATTAGTGGTGGTTTTGGTTCTAATCAATATCAACAACTAAGTGCAGTAACAAGTACAAAAGTAAATGATAATTTATATGTAAAAGTAGCAGTTAGCCAAGAAAAAGAAGATGGCTTTTCTGCATATAGTGAATCGAATAGTTATTATGATCCTAGTAAAGATAGTGATAATGATGGATTTGAAAGTAATAATTTATCTTTAGAATTAGCATATAAATTCTCAGAATCTTTTACTAGCCGAGTAAATATTGATTATAGCGAAGGTTCAGTTGATTATGATCCAGCTGCGTCATATAAAGATAGTAAGAATTATAATGTAGCTTTGAGTAATGAATATAAAACGGATAAATGGGTAACGTCATTAGTTGTGGCAACTAATCAGGATCATAATGATGAACATTCTTATAGTTCTTGGGCTGGTGTTTATACTGATGCTGTTTTTGAAACTCAGCGCGACTCTATTTATTTGAATAGCTTTTATCAATTAACCAATGAGTTAAATGTTGGAGGTGGTATTGATTGGTATAAAGATGATGTATCTAATTCAACAGATGCTGCAACATTTGATGAAACCTCAAGAACAAATTTAGCCGGTTTTGTAACGGGAGTTTATCAAAAAGACGACCTCCAGTTGGAAGCTAGTTTAAGAAATGATGATAATCAGCGTTATGGCAACAATACAACGTGGCAATTTGGTGTTGGCTACCAAGTTATAGAACATTATAAACTTACTTTTAATTCAGGAACTGCATTTAGAGCTCCTACATTTAATGATCTTTATTCAACTAACCCTATTTATGGCGATAGTGGCAACCCAAATTTAAAGCCAGAACAATCAGAAAATATGGAAGTTGCACTTATTGTTGATTATTCGTTAGCTACTGTTCGTTTAGCTGCATATAAAAATAAAATTACAGATTTAATTGCTTATGGCAAACCTAGTGAGAATGTAGATAAAGCAACAATTGAAGGAATAGAAATATCCAGTAGTTTTGATACAGGACCAATTTTCCATCAAGTGAGTTTTGATTGGATGGATCCTAAAAATGAAGAAACTGGTGAGGTTTTAGCACGAAGAGCAAAAAAGAGTGGAAAATGGAATAGTTCATATGCAATTAATGATTTCCTATTTGATTTGAGTTATTTATATCAAGGTGAACGCTTAGATTATTCTGGTGGTGATATGCTTGATTCGTATTCACTTTTTGACCTTGCTGGAACTTATTTTATAACGGACTCTTTTTCGGTAAGCGCTCGAATTGCTAATATGTTTAATGAGGAATATGAAACTGCGGGTGGTTATAATACACAAGAACGTAGTTATTATGGAACGGCAACATATAAATTCTAAGTTATACATTTACTTAAACCGCCATTCATCGGCGGTTTTTTCTTTTCTGAGGTATATATGAAAAAGAAAGTTATCATCAGTTGGTCTTCTGGCAAGGACTCAACACTAACACTTATCCGTCTGCTTAATAATCCTGAATATGAAGTTGTTGCTTTATATACAACTCATGTAGCAAATGAAGTCCCTTTTCAAGTCACGCCTATTTCAGTTGTTCAAATGCAAGCTGACTTGGCGGATCTGCCTTTAATTACGATTGAATTGCCTACCGTGTTCCCTGCCAATAATGAATATCAAAGTTTAGTCGTCACTGGTTTAAAGGAATGTGGAATTGAGTTTGATGCAGTAGCCTTTGGCGATATGTTCTGTAATGGGATTGTTGAATATCGAAAAAGCTATATAGAAGAAGCCGGTTGGGAGTGTGTTTTTCCACTTGTCGGACAATCTAGTTATGATTTGGCAAATGAAATCATTTCTTGTGGGATCAGAACAATTTTAGTTACAACTGATGGCACTCAGCTAAGTAATTATTTTTGCGGTAGAGAATATACCAAAGAGCTATTAATAGAATTACCTAAGAAAGTAGATCCATGCGGTGAGGACGGTGAGTTTCATACTTTAGTTATCCAAGCGCCTTGTTTTAAAGGAGCAATTCAATTATTAGATCTTAAGATTGATGAAAAAGATCGTTTTACTCATTTACGTTATAGCGCTTCTATTTTACAAAAATAGTGCAAGCGGTATGATAAGGCCCTTAAGTTCTCATATCGATTTAAATAGAGTCTGTGGTTTTAGTTATGCCAAAACACATTTTAATTTTTGATTCAGGCGTCGGTGGATTATCTGTATATAAAGAGATCCAACAACAATTACCCTCAGAAAAGTATATTTATGCATTCGATAACGCAGCATTTCCATATGGTGAGTTAACTGAATCTGTATTGATAGAGCGTACAACACACATCATCGCTCAACTATGCAGTCTCTTTCCTATTGATATCGTTGTTATCGCGTGCAATACCGCAAGTACAATTGTTTTACCTACTCTTAGAGAAAAACTTTCTATTCCAGTTGTTGGTGTTGTCCCTGCGATTAAACCTGCGGCGTTGGTATCTAAGAAAATTGGTTTGCTAGCAACCCCAGCGACAGTAAAGCGCAGCTACACTTATGATCTTATTAAATCTTTTGCTCCGATATCCGATGTTCAGTTATTAGGTTCAACACGTTTAGTTGAAATGGCAGAAGAGAAGATGATTGGAAAAAAAGTAGACTTAAAAGAGTTAGAGAGCATTTTATTACCATGGAAAGAAACGGTGGATACTATCGTTCTTGGTTGCACGCATTTCCCATTCTTAAAAAATGAAATCAAAAGTGTACTTAATAAGAATGTTGTTCTTATAGATTCGGGTGAGGCGATAGCAAGAAGAGTCAAACAGCTATTAAATGAGAATAATGAGGGAATTAGAGAGGTAATGAAAGGTGAGGTTTTTTGTAGTGCCTCAACAAAGAATGAAGAGGCACTAAATAAAACATTTAAAGAACTAGAATTTAGTCCTCTTCAATATTTGGATTACCCGAAGTTTTAGGATCATTAGCAATACGGACTTTAAGTGTACGCTGATCAAATTCGTTGTTGTTTAAGTTTTCGATAACGTTATCCGTATCTTTACTTGCAACAACAACAAAACCAAAGCCTCTTCTTTTACCTGTTCGTTTATCTTTCATTAAGCGAACGGCAAAAACATCACCGAATTCAGCAAATAAATCTTTTACATCTGATTCATTTGCTCGGTAAGGCAAGTTACCAACATAAAGAGTTGTACTTGCTTGATCTGTTGTTGGTGTACCTTCAACAGATATTTTTGTACTTGGCTTAGCTGGGTCTTTATTAATGGTTAATAATGTAAAACCTGTAATTACTGCGCCGAAAGCGAAAGCAAAAGCGGGAGATACCGTTGGGAATAGCAACATTGCACCTGCACCTAGTGCAGCAATAGCAATAATAACAATATTTGAGTTAGTAGATTTCATGATAAGTAAGGTCTAATAAATAAATAAATAAAAAAGTGATGAATTAACAATAAAATCACATTGATACTACTTATATTGTTTATCAATTGCCAACTAATTAAGTCATTGTTCATTTCTTGTAGGGCTTTTGTTTGAAAAAAAGTGATCTGTGTAGAAAATAATCACTTAGGACGGAATATTGAAAAAGTACTTGCGAAACACTTTTAGCTCCCTATAATGCGCATCCATTCCCAAGGTAAAAACAATAGTTAAAGCCTGAAGAATATTAAGTTTTGAGTATTTAAACTTTGTTTTAAATAACACTTGACTTAAAAGTCTGGCTCGGTATTATACGCAGCCTGAGACGATGAAGCTTAAATGCTAAGTAGTTGAAAGACAACGCTCTTTAACAATTTAACCAAATCAATCTGTGTGGGCACTTGTGAGTTGATAATCACTAGTTTGCTTTTACTTCTCGAAGTAAATTCAAACAAAAA
>NZ_MAJV01000048.1:0-955 GCF_001691065.1 Aliivibrio sp. 1S128
CATTCACGCTCTTACCCTGTCTTGGAACCCAATAACCAACTGACATGCAGTATGATTATGGTAAATAATTTCTTTCTTATGACTATTGTTACCTGCCTGAAATGAAACTACTGTTGGTATTTCACGGCAGTATAAACTATAAACTTCTGCATGCATCATTGAATGTTTAATGCTATTTGATAAGTCATTTATATGACGTAAAAAATTAGTACTATCTGAGCGATATTCAATACCATTGCCAGTAATAACTTGATCAATAGATTCGCCTAGTTTTCCATTATGCTTCAATTTTAGGTATTTCCCTATTGAGTCAACCGTAACCACTTTATTAGACTGATACTGTTCATAGCTTATCAATATGAATGTCAATTGAATTAAGTAATCTAATGCTGACCTTATTGCTGCAACTAACTCTTCCGCAACAAAATGGTATTTATATAGACGGTTTGTTTTATTCGCAAATTTAGAAATGAAATCTCTTGGCCCATCTAAAGGAATTCTATTAAGCCAGAAGAAACTTTTAGATTTCTTATGTATCTTAATTAATTCTTCATATTTCTCTTGAACACATCGTAGCTTTTGAACTATCAAATTTGAAACCAATAAAGTATTGCATATCTGTGGCAAGCTTGGGTAATTAGGAAAGTCCCCCATGATGGCTGACAATGTCAAATGGTGATAACTATCATTCTTTTTTAATGATAAGTAAGTTACCTCCTTATAGGAAGGCCTCCAAAATTTATCTTCGACTATACTCCATTCGCCTTCTTTAAATACTGGGATTTGACCTGATGAAAAGATAGGAGGAGGAATATCTGTGCTATTGGCTGGCAACCCAAGTCCTACGACTTTCTGTTCCCACGACGATCCTGTATAAAAATGCTCCTGAGAGTCAAAATTATAGATTTTAATTTTATCCACCTAACCTCCAAAAAAATATAACGCTGGCATAACA
>NZ_MAJV01000049.1:0-1070 GCF_001691065.1 Aliivibrio sp. 1S128
GCTAAAATTTACGGTGGCGTAGCTAAAGATTTCGCATCAATCGATAACGCTCCTGAAGAGCGCGAGCGTGGTATCACAATCTCAACTTCTCATGTTGAGTACGATACTCCTGCACGTCACTATGCACACGTTGACTGTCCTGGACACGCCGATTATGTTAAAAACATGATCACTGGTGCTGCTCAAATGGATGGTGGTATCCTAGTTGTTGCTGCAACTGATGGTCCTATGCCACAAACACGTGAGCACATCCTACTTGGTCGTCAAGTTGGTATTCCTTTCATCGTTGTGTTCATGAACAAATGTGACATGGTTGATGATGAAGAACTTCTTGAGCTAGTAGAAATGGAAGTTCGTGAACTTCTTTCTGAATACGATTACCCAGGTGATGATTTACCAGTAATCCAAGGTTCAGCTCTTGGCGCTCTAAACGGCGAAGAACAGTGGGAAGCTAAAATCATTGAGCTTGCAGAAGCTCTAGATACATACATCCCTCTTCCAGAGCGTGCTGTAGACATGCCTTTCCTACTTCCTATTGAAGATGTATTCTCAATTCAAGGTCGTGGTACTGTTGTTACTGGTCGTATCGAACGTGGTATCCTACGTGTAGGCGACGAAGTAGAAATCATTGGTATCAAAGAAACTACAGTTTCTACATGTACTGGTGTTGAAATGTTCCGTAAACTGCTTGACGAAGGTCGTGCTGGTGAGAACGTTGGTGCACTTCTACGTGGTACTAAGCGTGATGACGTTGAACGTGGCCAAGTACTTGCTGCTAAAGGTTCAATCAACCCACACACTAAATTTGAGTCAGAAGTATACGTTCTTTCTAAAGATGAAGGCGGCCGTCATACTCCTTTCTTCAAAGGCTACCGTCCTCAGTTCTACTTCCGTACAACGGATGTAACTGGCGATATCACACTTCCTGAAGGTGTTGAAATGGTAATGCCTGGTGACAACGTTCAAATGACGGTTGAGCTTATTGCTCCAATCGCAATGGACGAAGGTCTACGCTTCGCAATCCGTGAAGGTGGCCGTACAGTTGGTGCTGGTGTTGTTGCTAAAATCTT
>NZ_MAJV01000050.1:0-270 GCF_001691065.1 Aliivibrio sp. 1S128
ACCACATTATACGAAAGAGCCCACCTAGTGTGGGCTTTTTTGTGCCTGTAATTCCTGTCTAATCAATTATCTAGCTGCTTTTTGTCTATTTCTGTTTTGTAACATCTATGATTTGAAGTAACACGGTTCGTAACCTTTTTTCAATCACGTATTTTCGAGGTTACTTCAGAGGTTCAAATGGCTATAAAAGCACAGTTCTTAACGGCAGCTCAAGTTAAACTAAAAGATTAAGAATATAACTTAAGTGATGGTAATGGTCTTGCACTTCGA
>NZ_MAJV01000051.1:0-1339 GCF_001691065.1 Aliivibrio sp. 1S128
CCGCCATAAACACCGAAACTAAAGACAAACCTACAATGCCGAATGTAGTAAATCGTGTTGATGCGATTGTTATACCTATTTACCGCGATTTAGTATCACTTGTATTTCTTTTAAACTGTGAGAACCATCTAATATTCTTCCCATTCTACCATAATTCAAACCTTGGACATTAATGAAACAAAATATCCCTTTAGTCAGGTAATATTCTATACTCCAAAAACTACGATAAGGAATTAAATCATCATCCATATCATGGAAAAATTTATTAATTTTTTCACGATCGTACTCAATTCTAGCTTCATCGACCAAATGAATCCCTGATAAAACCTTTTTTCCACTGAAATCATCTTTTACAAAGCTTCCAAACTCAGTATCAACTGTAGAATCATCAGCTTCAAAAAACAAAATAGGTGAAAAATCACTTTCAACCTCAGGAAGATAAATCATTAGAGATTTAAACTTAAATCGATAATCCGTTTGATTATCTTCAGTGAAAATTGAAATAACATCACTACTAATTCTTTTTATTTCACCGATTTCCCCAGTATTATGATTATTATAAAAATCCGCACCAAAAGTTAAAGATGAACTTTTAAGAATTGCCATAACTTGCATTGCAACATTTATATCATCAACTATTCTTGCTTCGTTTTGTCCCATTGATAAGCTACATTTCGAGAATGCTTCAATTAATTTCTCAATCGATTCTCTTTTAACATCTTGTTGAGTCTCATCAGATTTATCTAAGTATTCTTGATATTTTTCTTTAAATTCCGTATATCCAGAAACACTTGAATAACTGTCTTTTAGCTCTTGTAAGAAAAATGTATCTACTTTATCAATTAGCCCATTAAACGTATCACTCACATCTTCTTCTTTAATAAAAATTGCGCTATGTGTAATTTGATTTCGGTATTTTTCTAGTTGATTAATTTTTAATAACATTTTTTTATCAATTTCAATACCACAAAAACTAGAAAGCCTATCTATGGCTTCTTGCATAGTTACTGTATGAGGTGACTTTTCAGTTTCAAAAATTGATGTCAATTTTTTTTGTCTTTTTTCTTTAAAAGCAGATTTTAAAGCCTTATCAAAATCAGAAAATACTAATAGTTCATTATGATTTATTAGTACCTGTTTAAATAAAATTTCGACACCATGATTTATCGATAGTATCGCATCTTTAAGAGTATAAAAACGTTCCTCCCCACGCCTATCAATAAAGTGCATTTCCTCATATTTCTTTAAACTTTCAAAACCTTTTTTTAAAGAATCAATACCATTCTCAATAAGTGATATTTTCACAACTACTCCTTTTTTTAGGTATAACGCCTGCATA
>NZ_MAJV01000052.1:0-524 GCF_001691065.1 Aliivibrio sp. 1S128
GTAGTAAACGTGTTATGCAGGCGTTATATGATTTAAGGAGAAATCTTTGAGTAATTGGGATGATGTTGCTGGTAAAGTTGAGTTTAATCTTCAATTAATCAGCGAGTTACTTATTAATACAGTTCCTTATTCTAGCCAAGTTCTCGATTTTGGCTGTGGATATGGAAGAGTAACTAATGAGCTTTATGACTTAGGTTATAAAAGTATTTGTGGTGTTGATTCTTCATTGGAAATGATTAATCGTGGGAACAATGAATTCCCGCATCTAGAGCTGAACTACTCAAAAGGTTCACAACTTCCTTTTTCTGATTCTTCCTTTGATGCCATTG
This sequence comes from Aliivibrio sp. 1S128, assembly GCF_001691065.1. Classification (NCBI taxonomy): domain Bacteria; kingdom Pseudomonadati; phylum Pseudomonadota; class Gammaproteobacteria; order Vibrionales; family Vibrionaceae; genus Aliivibrio; species Aliivibrio sp. 1S128. The sequence goes on from NZ_MAJV01000052.1 coordinate 330, forward strand.
TTACGTGTGCTGTTTTTACGTGCATTCCAGAAGTGCAAGCTAGGGTAAATGTTGTTTCTGAGCTACTAAGAATTTTAAAGCCAAATGGAGTCATTTATTTAGCTGAATTTTGCTCTGATGAAAGTCTTTCTTTTACTTCTGATGTTGGGGTTCCAATGTGGCACGGAACTCAAGCTGAAATTGAAAATATAGTTG
>NZ_MAJV01000053.1:0-362 GCF_001691065.1 Aliivibrio sp. 1S128
AATGCAAAATAAGTACAGCTATGTGTCTTCTTCACCAAAACCTGCGATGCTTGTAAACGAACAAAATGGTATTTGGAGTAAAGATGACATGGGAAATCCAATCTATCAGTTAGATCTAGGCGGCACAATCCGAGATACCATTACGATCTTAGTTAATATGCCTTTTAACTGGCAAGCATCAGAGCATGAAAAGTTAGGCTATATTGCTTCAGGTAATAGCCAAGGTGAGCTTGTTATATCACCTGCATTTAAAGAATCTTCTATTAGAACAATTAATGTGGATGTGAACTAAATGAATGCAGGTGAACAAAAAAAACGGCTAAGAGATCAACTTTACAAAGCGAATACAATTTATTCTTGGG
>NZ_MAJV01000054.1:0-288 GCF_001691065.1 Aliivibrio sp. 1S128
TTGATGCATTTGTTACACGATCTTTGTCAACGCTTCCATTAACTTGGTAAAGAATTGATTTACCAAGATTTACTGTAAACTGAGTTTAATTAGACTAGCTCAATTAAGCGAGCAAAATATCCAATCAACGGCAATAACTGCGAGATGAAACAATCCCTTTTTCTTACACCATTTGTACGATTTGGTTTCAGCCAGTTTTGAGCTGATAAACCAAATATCCTCGCCACAATTGGGATTAAAAATGTGGCGAGTAAAACACTAATTCAGGATAAAATGAGGCATAACCAA
>NZ_MAJV01000055.1:0-1129 GCF_001691065.1 Aliivibrio sp. 1S128
CGGGTGTTTCTCGTTTTAAGGCGTCAATATCAAGTATATTTGCAGAGTAATAAACGTGTTATGCAGGCGTTAGCACTCTCATATTTAACCAATTTTAGTGAGTAATTTTAATGGTATATGCGTTCGGTGAAATTCATAGGCAAGTAGAGCAAGAAGAATCATTTGAAAATAAAACAGAAGATGAAATTAACAGTTTTATTTCGGAAGTAGCAAAGGATTTCTTAAATGATAGCTTAGATGCTCTGGGAGACAGTTTAACAAGTCGTAGAGAGACACAAAGTAAAATATGGAAATATTGGGGATCTACTTTCAATTTATTTGACTTTTATATAGCTAGCAATCTGGATATTGCATCAATGTATCGAGAGTCTGTATTGAAAACGGATAGTTGCCTTGATCTTAGGTTCGTTGTATTGACTCAGCTTCATGCTAAGTCGGTGCTAGTCCTTAGAGAAATTCAAGCATTAATTGAGGCTGGTTATCCTGATGGAGCAATTACCCGTTGGCGTACACTTCATGAACTAGCAGTATGCTCTTGTGTTATTTTTGAATCGGAAAAATCGGCTAGATATTACCTTTTGTCCGAACATATTAAAAATGCAAAAGGTGCAAAGTGTTATAGTGATCATGCTTCTAAATTAAATCATGAGCCATATACAGAATCCGAATTAGAATCAATTGCTTCATTAAAAGCAGTTGCGCTTAAAGAGTTAGGCGATGATTATAATAGCAATTCTGATTATTTTTGGGCAATGCCATTTTTGCTAGAGAAAGGCTATAAAGGAAATCGTCCTAACTTATATGATCTCGAAGTAAAGGTTTGCTTAGATCACTATCGACCTTACTTTACCTTAGCATGCGAGAAAATTCATGCACCATCCAAATCTAACTATGCAAATTTAGCAATATCAGGACATGACCGTCCAGGGCTTGTTGTTGGTCCAAGCCATTATGGTTATGAGACTCCGATTGATCTTGCGATGTTATCATCACTAATTATTTTGTCTAAATTTATATTTTTATTTCCAACATTAGATAGCTCCATATTTTTAAAAATGATTTCTCTTGTGCAAGAAAAAGTACTAGAGTCCGCATTCGAAACAAAGTGCTAACAAACGACTATGGTGTC
>NZ_MAJV01000056.1:0-473 GCF_001691065.1 Aliivibrio sp. 1S128
TGCTTAGGGTTTTGCTCACATAGATGAATACAAATAGCAGAACTTTCAAAGATTGCCATTCCATCGTCAATTAATGTAGGAATTCTACCTGCTGGATTTAATTTTAAATATTCAGCTGATTTGTGGAAGCTTGATTCCCTATCAACCAACAATAAATCATACTCTAATCCCATGAAATGTAATAAGAAGTGCGGAGCTAAACTCGCGTTGTTTGGGTAATAATATAGCTGATACAAAATGACTTCCTTTTCTTAATCCACAAATACTCATAACGCTGGCATAACACGTTTATTACCATGCAAACCAACCTGAATTTAACCGCCTTAATCACGAAACCCAAGACAAACCCAGAACGCCGAATGTAATAAATCGTGTTGATGCGATTGTTGTGCGTGCTTACTTTCGGCTTGGCTAACTTGGTAAAGAACTGCCCTGCCAAGATTTTCTAAGCCCTGATTCTAATTTACCGATAG
>NZ_MAJV01000057.1:0-234 GCF_001691065.1 Aliivibrio sp. 1S128
ATCGAATGTCCACTTACCATTCGCGTCAACGCTAAACGTACCCAAGTCATCATTGGTGTTCGCTTCCACGGTCCACGTATGCGTGTCTAGTGTATCGACATCTTCAAGGACTAAATCGCCGGTCGCACTTTCTGTTGCTCTGTGCTCAACCGCCCCTGCGATCACTGATGTATCGGTGATGTCAGGGAGATCGTTGGTGCCCGTCACTTCAACGGTGACGGTATGTGTTACGGT